>NZ_MVFZ01000039.1:0-7653 GCF_002042945.1 Citrobacter sp. A316 | reverse complement strand
CTTCGCTATGTCCTTGACGTCATAGCTGACTGGCCGATAAACCGGGTGAATGAACTGCTCCCCTGGCGCGTCGCACTGCCAACGGAATAACTTGTCTTCGTCAATACGGTTCTCGCTGAACGCTTACACCAGTGCGAGCATTGAACGACTTTTTAAGATTTTTTCCGTGGGCAAAATTAAGTTCTCCTGTCATCGCCCTGTACAACACAGGTGATGATGTTGTGGTCGCCATTACAAAAAGACCCTAGGGTAAGGGGGAAAACTATACACCTATTGGGTGGAAGGTTGTCGCGTTTTGTATATGCGGAGCCGTTAGTGGTGCAGGGGTTGTTACCGTTTTATTACCCGTTTGTCGAACAGCATGGCCCGGAGACAACCTTTACGGAATATGCACAATTCTGATGCCTGAATACATACCGGGCAAAGAAGTAAACTAAATGATTGAACCCCGACACGTTGTCGGAAGGACCCCCGTCGGATACGGCGGGGGTTGGTTGGTGGAACAGTTCAAGGTTTGCTTTGCTGTGCGACCGGCAATTTGGTTCGCGCATGGAGATGGGCCAAGGATACTATAGCATTGTGACGGTAACGGGAATGCTGTAGATTTGCTGCCCTGGTCCACCAGACAGAGCAATTACCATTTTGTGCCGCACACCTGGTGTGGGTGCCTGAATCACCCCGACATCGGTAAGTACGCCATTTACACGGTACCGAACTCCGGGAACGGCCCCCCATGTCAGGTCGAGAAGAGTACCATTCCCCGCGATGATAGCGGTCGACTCAGTGGTACACTCCGCACCAGCCACACAATTCAGCCTGGAAATTTCAGGGTCGAGTCGTATTCGTAGTGGGTCGCTATTAACGGTTTGTAAGTTAAGTGTACCGTTGTAGTAGATGTGCCCCCAGTTGGACGATGCACCTGGTACGCGTACGGTTAGCTTCACAGTGGCAGAAATGGGCACACTGGTGGGGCATGCACCAGGTACTTCAATATATCTCGGAATTTTAATGTGGTTTTCTAGTGTATTAGCCCACGTAGGGTCACGAAACCATTGTGACGCGGACGGCGCTGGGCCCGACAATGTATAAGTAGAGACCGAACCGGAACCGAAATCAACTACTAGGCTTGAATCAGCGGTAACACCAAAGCTGTGGCTAACCCCATTAGGAAATCCGACATTGAACGACAGTATCTCTATTCGTTCGACATTGTGTTTAAAAGGACGTCCGATTCGCCATTCAGAGGAGTATGTTGATTCTAGGGTAAACTTACGATCGGGTTTGGGAGGCAAGGCAACAATTCCGTCACTAGTTTCGGTTATATAGCTCATGAGTACTTTGCACGAGTCGGCCTGTGCAGTAGGGATCTGCGACACTATAATGATTAGAGGGATAAGTAGTGATTTTTTCATATTAGGAGACGTTGCGGCATATGCAGCGTTAGGTAAAATGGGAACATACAGGCAAAGCCGCGTTCAACTGGCGCTCTACCCACAATGTCCATCGTGTCTCATACCGTTGCACCCGCTGGCGGAGAGCCTCTTCAGACAATCCTTTCCTGCGGGCCTGCTCCTCAAGCCGCAACCGACGTGCACGATGGTTCTTTTTCTCACGAGGGGCTATCCCGGTGGGCCCCGTTGCATCAAACCATACGCCCAGTCAGTCAAATCTGCGCTCAGTACGATCGGCCTGTGTTTTGTCCGGATGGTATTCAAAACCGGTGTCTTCAAAGTAATCATGCAGACGTCTGACTGCACGCCGTAACGGCTAACGACGCTTGGACAGAAAAAGAAAGTCATCCATATACCGGACATAGTAAATATCCTCCTGTCGGCTGAATGCAGAATCCACATGCCACAGGAACGCTGCTCCCAGGAGGGGGCTCAGGGCGCTACCGCGACACATACCTCTCTGTGGTGTAAAAAACTCACCGCCGTGTTCGACGGTGTACCAGATGTACTGTTTAATGACGTTCTGCAGCACAGGCGAACGGACAAAACGGCATACGTGGTGCCAGAGTTTGCGTTATTTCTGCCAGTGAGTCTCGGCCGCCACGGGTCCGGCAGTGTGGATACACCGTCTCTGCAAGGGCAGCAGGTCCTTTGTTTCCAGGGCCACCCACTTCATCACTATGGCATCAGTGGCAGACCAAAGAACGATATCGTCCTGTTTTCCAGTCCGGATTAGCTGTGGTGGTAACATACGGTATTCTCCGTTATCCACTTGTCGCCATATACGCTCCAAATAGATATCCCGATGAAAACGCAGGTCCCATATATCAGCTTTATGCGATGCCTGGCATCGCTGGCGAAGCAACCACGCAAGTGCCAGCTCGCGGTGTTGATTACTCGACATTTCGGTGGAGCAGAACATAATTTTAAAATTCGCAATGTATATAACGTTGCACCAGTAACAGAAACAATAACCACTGGTTTTGTTTTTGTTGTACTGATTTTGTCTGTACGGGGTTTCAGTAATAGCTCTGCAACAGGTTTGTCCCGAACCAGATACACAGCCACAACAATCCGACCAGAATGAACGTCAGAGCATCAGTAAGCATCCCTGCTTCCCGTTTGAGCCTCCGTGACATTACGGATATCCCACCTCAAAACGCAGCGTGGCTGATGCCAGGCCAAACGGTCCGCTCCGGGAGACCTCCGTAACTGGAGTCAGCGTACAGGTGCGCGTCACGCCAGCTACTGCATTTGCATCACTGCAGAAATAATCTTTCGCTCCGGAACCGGTCAGTTTAATGGGCTGCATCGTTCCTTTTTCTCTCAAAGAGAGTGCTGCGCCAGTAGCCTGACCGCCAGACATCATACGAACCTTGCTGTCACCGTCTGCTGTCCCTGAGACAATGCCGGCTGTCAGCCCCGTTTTCAGCGGGGTATTACCCTGACAGGTCCACGTGATATTAAAATCACTGTGGTCCTTCGCTCCCCCTGGCGTTAGGGGGCCTAGGTTATAAGAAGAGGGTACCGTAATGTTACAGCTCGGCACAGTGAAAGTGACGTTGATCGTCTGTGTTGCTGTAGCGGTTGTAGCTGCATGTACACTTCCTGCCGCCATCGTCAGCATCAGTGCTGATAGGACAATGTTAGTTAATTTCATAACTCTCTACTCCGCCCCAGTCATTTACGGAATCGACGCTGATTTTTCCGCTCACTTTTTTCCCCAGACTCACATCACTGAACGGCTTCAGTTGAGCAACGTCTTTCATCACGCTGTCACTGAGGGAAAAGTCCTTGCCATTGTGTTTTACGTTAACAATGGCCATGTAGTACGGCGTCGGGTTTTTCAGCCAGGTCACATTACCGCGCTGTTCCAGCTTCAGCTGTTTTTCCGCATCCTTACGGCCATTCTTAATGGATTTCGGGCGATAAATCAGCTTCACGCGGGTATTCATGGCTATGGCTAGCACGCTGCCCTCACTATCCTTCGCTTCCGGCTTCGGCGGGACTTCCTGCACATTCAGCCAAAACAGGGACTCGCGATCCTTCGGAAGATCCCCGTCCGTATTCATAACCCGGATAATCTGCTTCTGTTTAGGCGAGACCTTAAAAAACGGCGGCTGTGGCACCATATAAACCCCGTCGCCCTGGTTCGTGTTGTCGATCCAGACTTGGCCACCGTAGGTTTTATCCGCATTGTTCGTCACTTCAAAGGAGATGTTTTTCTTTCCCTCTTCATAAATGAAACGGGTACCGTTCAGCACAAACGCCGCCATTGACTGGCTGCAGAAAGAGAGAGAGAGGAGGGCAGCCAGTGCTGCCTTACCAAAATTACTCACAGCGAACCTCCTGAACTTTATTGGTATTAGCTTTCAGTCCTGCCATGGAGAAGCGGCACTGTTTGCCAGTTCCGGTATCCACGCTGACAGATTTCGGTTCAGCCAGCATGTTCATCAGCAGAACACCATTGTTTGAAATAAATCCGGCATTCAACCCCTGCTCCGTACGGGCATCACCGCCAGTCAGATATTTTCCCTGAGCATCCTTCACTCGCACGATGTAACGCAGCACATTTTCAAAGCCGAATTTGCGGTAAACCATGGCACCCTCGGTCGGTACAACCCTGAAGGAGGTGGTTTCGAACTCCATGTTGTCCGGTACGTTATCCATGTTGATGTTGATATGGTTCTCTGAATACTCAGATAACCACACCACCGTATTACCCTTGCTGTTCGTCGGCATTGAGCCATTAACCGAAACACCTTCAACTCCCGGAATGCTGACAATCCCCACTGTGTCAGACGACTCTTTGGTAAAGAGCGGACCGGTTTCGGAAGTGCCCAGAACTGAGCCGGAAACACCGCCCGAGAAGCTGGTCTGGCTGTTACCCCGTTTGTTGTATGAACGGGACACGGCCATATTGGTTTGAATAGCGTCAAATGCATAACTGGCCGATGTAGATGCACCGCGGTCACCTTTCGACCCCGCATTTGCACTCAGACTGTAGTTGAAGCGATCGGTCGGCATGGCAGATACACTGGTGTTAAATGTCGAGCCTCCAGTACGGGTATAGCCCACGCTGTTACTGGAGTAATGCCGGGTTCCTTTCAGGTCAAACGGCACACTCAGACTCAGTGAGACGGAGTAATCCGCTTTATCTGACCAGGCATACTTTGAGTAAGAGCCATTCAGGAAGATCGAAACAGCGTCAAATGACGTACTCAGCGAAAGCGTACTGCCGGTGTCATGGCCATTACGCATCCAGTAATCCTGACGCCAGTAAGCGCCACTCAAATAGGTTCCATCAAACCGGTGCGACAGACGGGCCTCATAACGTGACTTCTGGTTGCCGTAGCGCCAGGCATCGATATCCTTCGGGTTAAAATCAGCAAACTCCACATATCCTTTGCTCTGGTAACGGTACGTCAGCAGCTGCAGATCAGTTCTGTCCGTGAAGCTCTTGGCGTATTTGGCGCTGAAGCTTCCCCCGGTTTTCTCTTTACCGTTGTCATAGCTGGCCTTTGCAACGTTCGCACTGAGCGACATTGCCCCAATCCCGCCCAGCATCTGCGTGAAGCCCAAGCCGCCTGACTGATAATCCTCGTTCAGAATAAACGCGGAATTCAGTGTGGTGGTGGAAAAACCGTAGTCCAGACTCCCCAGCCAGAATGCCTCGGTGTCGGAATGAAACGCTTTATCCAGCTCGTTGCTGTTGTTCTTCTTACCAACGGCTAGGTTGTACTGAAACTCGCCCGGACGCAGCAGCGTCGGTAGCGTGGTCACAGGATAGACCTGCTCAGTTTTGTTGCCGCTTTCATCTTCAACAGTAACGACAAGCTCTCCGTTACCCATCGGACGCAAATCATCTAAGCGATAAGGACCTGCCGGCACCATTTTTGAATACACCGTATACCCGTTCTGCTTCACGGTGATGCGTGAAGGGGTGGGGGCGATACCGGAAATATCCGGCGCGTATCCGCGGGATTCCCACGGGCGCATATTGCTGTTGGAACGCAGTGCCGCGCCATAAAAATTAAAATCAGAAAACAGTTCGGTACGTGTCTGGGATTTACCCAATAACAAATCGCCTTGCACCTGACTGATGGCCGTTGAGAGCGCTAAGTCACTGGAGGTGAACTCTGTTTTGTTATCAGAGTGTGAAACGTTCATGTTACTGGATAACACCCAGCGCCCCATGTTAATGGCAGCATCAAAGTTACCGAACGCATTAAAATCGTTATGAACCGTTTTGTTAACGTTGCCGTAATATTTCAGGCGTCCGCCATTCATCCCGTAATCCCAACGCGCAGGGTCAGTTTTACTCAACAAATAGGCCTGAGGAATATTAAATTTTAATGTCTGAGCACCGTAATCAAAATCCACTTTAGTATGTGGATTGCGGGCCAGTACATAACATTGTTTTTCTTTGTCAAAGATATCATTATAAGCGTCTTTTTTCATCATCATCCCGGCATTATCAAACCATTCGGGTGAGAGGCAAAGACGATTGTTTTTTTCATCTTCTTCCGTGATGACAAGACTTACACGGCCGGTTCGTTCATTATTGACGAGTACATCAACAATATACTGACCGCTAGGATAAGCAGAGTCATTCTTCAAAATTGAAGGAATAGTGCTGGTTCCCTGAATAAAATCTAAGTTTAATTCTGTGGCTGCACTAAAATGAGAATATATACTCAGTGCCAGCAGAGATAATCTAAAAAGACGACGTATTTCCATCACTGAATATAACCTCAAACTCAGCAGGGAGCGTATCCTTCGGGGATATTTATAATTATCCGGGGGAATTTCCCCGGATAAAGAGCATTAAATATTACTTGTAAGTAACTGCATATGCAGTGGCGGTCTGGAAATCACCTACTTTATCTTTACCTTGAAGCGCAGCTTTGTATTCAACACCCGCATTAATTACTTTATCAGCAGAGAAGTCAGTGCTGGTTTTAGATGCTGTGATTGGGGCGACATCATTATTCTTGGCATCAACTGGCGTAAGAATTACGTACGCATCGGTTGCCAGACCGCCCTGAGCACCAATACCATCTGCAGTCAGGTTACCCGCCCATGAGAAAGATGCGGTTTTCTGTGCAGTCAGTGCAGCACAAGAGGCATTAGCCGGGTCTTGTGCTTTAAACTTAATTGAAATCTCCTGGCCTTTCGTATTTTTCGCTACAGTGCCAAGTTGCACCAGATTGCCGACATTGCCATTCATTTCAGGGGTTAAGTCGCAAGTGGTTTCAGTTACGTTACCAAAAAACTGAATATCCCCCTGTGAAGCCATTGCAGAACCTGCAGCCATGCTCATCGCAATAGCAGAAGCAATCATCAACTTTTTCATGAATAATTATCTCCAAGCTTATTTCAGTAATATTAATGACGTATGACCTATACGTCGAATCTCCCCCTCTGATATAACTAGCGGATAAAGAGGAGATAGGTCGTACATTCCATGTATCAATGTAGTTTTGAAGAACTACTGTGCTTATACGTCGTGAAATTTATAAAGCGACAACAACCCCTTTACTACAGCATGAGCTCGCTCTACACGAGCGATACTCGTACTGAGGTATCCGTTGTTAACTCTGAATTCATCACAAAGATATTTTCTGCTTTTCCCCTCAACAAAATACCCTTTTAGAGCGTTAATGATTTTTTCACTTCGAATGGCTGATAATTCAATCAGCAACCAAAAAACATCTTCTGGCACAGTGCCTGAAATAAGACGAGAGTCGCGTTTAGTTACAGCCACGCCCAGCTCCATATCGAGGTTGCTAATTTTATTTATATGATTCACATGCATACAACAACCTCCAGTTTTGATTGTGAAAATAGAATGAAAATGATTTAAGGCGTTCTGTAAGACACGAGTGAATTGTATTTAAAAAATTATTTTTGAAAAGACCATTATTTGGACTTTTACACTAAATTAACAACAAAACAATAGTGTATTATGCTGGCGATTTATAAAACAAAAGAATTATTAACCAAAATAAAAATCAATGTCAGAATAAACTAACAAAAAATACAAAACAATCAAAAAAAAATTTTTTTTCAAAAAAAATTATTTAAGGCGCCTGCAGGAAAAAGAAAAACAAAACAAACAAAACAAGCAAAACAAATAGCTTGAGGCATCTATCGAATATATCTTTCAAACAAATCGGTTTTTACGATTATAAGTATTACA
>NZ_MVFZ01000038.1:0-11441 GCF_002042945.1 Citrobacter sp. A316 | reverse complement strand
AGAGACGAAGGAGATTGGAGGATTCTATTAGATATATTAAGAGTTTGTTATATAAATATTAATAAAGCGATCTATAGCACAATCATTTTTTATAAATGAATTATGTTATGCTATTGCTTCCCCCACTCGAATGCGAGATATCCTGCTTTAAAGGAGACATCAGTGATTTCTCATATACCAATAAACAAAATTAAATCCGTAATTATTGGTGATGGCTTAGTTTTCAGACCACATAAAAATACCCTAAAAGACCTGGCGTCTGGTGAAATGGCCACATTGAATAATGTGGCAACACAATTACTGCTCTATCTGTTGCAAAATGGTAAAGAGATATCCTCGCGCGATGAAATTCTGCGGAATGTTTTCCAGCATAATGGCGCCAGAGCGACGGATGCTAATCTCAATCAGCACATTTCATTTCTGCGCAAAGCAATAACGTCTACGGGCCATCCTGCAGAACTGATCGTCACCATTCCGCGAATAGGATTTCGGATGGGCGACGCCAGTATCAATATTCAGCAACTGGAGGAATCGCAAGCACCCACCAGAATTGCCAATGTTGTAATGACGCCCAGGAAAAAGAAACGAAACCTGTGGCCTGTCACGATAACAACGTTAATTACCGGCATCGCCGTGCTGGCGACAGCGTGGCTAACATGGATACCCAATGAAATCGCCATGACGGACGCGGCGATCCTGCGGACTATCGACTACGAGCAATGCCGTGTGCATATATTAGGAAACTCCCTCACCGACACCATAACCGAAAAAAAAGCGCTGGATATTTTCAAGTCCGTGGGTATTAACCCCAACTGTTCGTATCCAAAAGATCTGTATCTCAATACCTGGGCGAGCAACCATAATCTGGTTGAGTGGTCGTTTGCCGCTGAATGCGGGCTAAACCTCGGCTATTACCATTGCATCAGCCAGTATCGCCATCATGAGGAATGATATGAATCAGGAAAGCGATCACTCTCCTTTACTATGGTCAGTCGTGATTGCCATTTTTGGGCTGGCGGCTATCGCTTTTTTTATTATCGCCGGGAATGAGAAAAAACAAGAAATCAGTTTTTCCTGCTCCTCGGAATTCACGTCGATACTCGACATCCAGAATACAAAAAAGGAACTCCACGGAATAATGCTGATAACCAGCTACAACTCCGGACACCTTACATTGTCAGTCCAGGGGAAACTCAAAAGTGACGACGGCGATTTCGCTGTTAACCGAAAACTGTTCTTTCGCTATATCCGTCCACTCGGCCATACCGCAGGCGTTTTTATGCTCACTCCCGATGGGCGAGAAAAATCCCCCGATGATGATGCAACGGACGCTGTCGACTATCTCTTCTTCGACGCTTACGAACGTGCCGACAAACTGTATATGCTAAAGCACCTGAATGAGGAAACGGTACTTATTGGCGATAACTTTTCCCCCCGCTACGCCTGCGTGATGAATCACTTCGCGAGTTAATCGCCTTCTGGATATGCGTCGGGTTAAGGATGACCTGATGTGTTGCCCACCCGAAAGCTCGGGCGCGGTCGATAAAGCGTGATAATGAGATTATTATTTTGGTGGGCTAAAACGACGAAAGCCTGAATCATTTCTGATTCAGGCTTTCTGAATAGTGGCGGAATGGACGGGACTCGAACCCGCGACCCCCTGCGTGACAGGCAGGTATTCTAACCAACTGAACTACCACTCCGCGTTGTGTTCCGCTTGGGAACGAAGCGAATATTACGGATTGCCTCGCGCCTCGTCAACGCTTTTTCTCACGTTTTTAATCGTTTGCTGCAAAAATCGCCCGAATGGCCATTTTCATACGGTAAACGTACAAACTATGCCCGCCAGAGGCAACTTCCGCCTTTCTTCTGCACCAGGTCAAGGCGTGACTCATGGGCAGCTAACTCTTCATCAGTGGCGAAAACAACGCGTAGTTTGCTGGACTGTCGCACAATACGCTGGATCCCCGTGTCATTCTGCTGCTGGCTGTCGCCTTCCATTGAGAACGCCATCGTGGTCTGCCCGCCGGTCATCATCAGATAAACGTCGGCCAGAATCTGGGCATCGAGCAATGCGCCGTGCAGGGTTCGTTTACTGTTGTCTATCTCATAGCGCGAGCATAACGCATCAAGGCTGTTTCGCTTGCCAGGAAACATTTTCCTCGCCAGCGCCAGGCTATCGGTTATTTTGCAAAATTCATTCGTCTTCGGAATATCACGCTTGAGCTTCGCGAATTCGTAATCCATAAAGCCGATATCGAACGATGCGTTATGAATAACCAGCTCCGCGCCGCGGATGTAGTCGAGAAACTCGTCGGCTACATCGGCAAACGTAGGTTTATCGAGCAGGAATTCGTCTGCGATTCCGTGTACGCCGAACGCTTCCGGGTCCACCAGCCGATCCGGCTTCAGGTAAACGTGGAAGTTATTGCCGGTCAGGCGGCGGTTCACCACTTCAACCGCACCGATCTCAATGATCTTGTGGCCTTCATAGTGGGCGCCAATCTGGTTCATACCGGTGGTTTCGGTATCGAGGACGATCTGTCGTGTAATTCCAGTGCTCATAACGGTCATTTATGTCAGACTTATCGTTTGATTTCGATTTGTTAAAACAGGAAGTCTACCAGAGATGCTTAAACAGGTAGAAATTTTCACCGATGGTTCTTGCCTGGGTAATCCTGGGCCAGGTGGTTACGGGGCAATTTTACGCTATCGCGGGCGCGAAAAAACCTTTAGCGAAGGCTACAACCTTACAACTAATAATCGCATGGAGCTAATGGCCGCAATCGTTGCGCTGGAAGCCCTGAAAGAACAGTGTGAAGTGATACTCAGCACGGACAGCCAGTATGTGCGCCAGGGCATAACGCAGTGGATCCACAACTGGAAAAAGCGCGGCTGGAAAACAGCAGATAAAAAACCGGTGAAGAACGTCGATCTGTGGAAACGTCTCGATGCCGCGCTGGGGCCGCATCAAATCAAATGGGAATGGGTTAAAGGCCATGCGGGCCATCCGGAAAACGAACGCTGCGATGAGCTTGCGCGCACCGCGGCCATGAGCCCGACTCAGGATGATATTGGGTATCAGACTGAGGCTTAAGCGTCCGGTTTACGGTATTGCCGGGTCGCGCCAACGGCATGACGGATAGGTGTTTTGCTTTTATTTTGTTTCATCGGGTTGAGCGTAAGCGGAATGGTTCGCTTGCGCGCAACCACCAGCTGTAAACAGCCCAGCGCGGGGATATGGGCGCTTAACATTTTCCCGCCCTTCTTGTTCCAGGGCAGAACATGAAAACGACTATAGTGCAGCACTTCAAAATTCAGTAATGATAGCCAGTCCAGTTGACGCATGAGGGTAAACATCCGACTGTTATAGGGCGATGTTTTACGCAATACGGGCACCAGTTTACGCAATCCCATCAGGCTTACCGGGTTAAAGCCGCTCAGAATCAACCAGCCGTCATCAATCAACACGCGATCGGCTTCACGCAGTAGGCGATGCGGATCAGAGCACCACGGTAACGTATGGGCCAATAAACAAACATCCACGGACTTATCGGCAAAGGGAAGATGCAAAGGATCGGCCGTCACCTGCATGGGAGAACCCTGCAAAGAAACATTTACCTGATGAGAAACCGCGCACGCTTCAGAATCGATTTCTGCGCTTAAATTACCAATCTTAAGCAGATGAAAACCGTACATTTTTGCGAACCACGGGTTAAGCTGATGCTCCAGCGCCTCACGATAGTGTTCGCCCCAGGGCAAATCATCCCAGCTAACGGGCGCTACGACAGTTTGAGGGATCCTTGCCGGTTTCATCACAACCTTCCGTTACGCATTAAGAGGTAATATATGAATCTTAACAGTATTCCTGCATTTCAGGACAATTACATCTGGGTCCTGTCGAATAATGACAAACATTGTCTGATTGTGGACCCGGGTGAAGCGGCTCCTGTTCTGAAAGCCATTGCAGAGCATAACTGGGTGCCGGAAGCCATTCTGCTAACCCATCATCATCAGGATCACGTGGGCGGTGTGAAAGAGCTTCTGCAACATTTCCCACAAATAGTGGTATACGGACCGGCTGAAACGCAAGATAAGGGAACGACACACGTAGTCGAAGATGGCGATATTGCACTCGTTTTGGGGCATGAATTTAGGGTAATTGCTACTCCGGGTCACACTTTAGGACATATCTGTTACTTTAGCCACCCTTACTTATTCTGTGGTGACACGCTCTTTTCTGGCGGCTGCGGTCGACTTTTCGAAGGTACAGCAACCCAAATGTATCAATCACTTAAAAAAATCAACGCCCTTCCTGACGATACATTAATTTGTTGCGCACATGAGTACACATTAGCAAACATGAAGTTTGCCTTAAGCATTCTCCCGCACGATTCGTTCATAAATGAATATTATCGTAAAGTTAATGAGTTACGCGTAAAAAAACAAATGACACTACCCGTAATTCTGAAAAATGAGCGACGAAATAATCTTTTTTTGAGAACGGAAGATGTTGATTTAATTAATGAAATCAACAAAGAAACAATATTGCAACAACCTGAAGAGCGTTTTGCCTGGTTAAGGTCAAAGAAAGATACGTTCTGACAATTCCGGGTTGCCTTTTGAAAACTTCGCCGTTATGATCGGTCGTCTTTTAAGCAACTATTGACACACACATGAAGGCAAAAGCGATATTACTCGCCTCTGTCCTGCTTGTTGGGTGCCAGAATACTGGTAACGTCCAACAACACGCACAGAGCCTTTCTGCAGCTGGTCAAGGGGAAGCAGGAAAGTTTACAAGTCAGGCGCGATGGATGGACGACGGAACATCTATCGCTGCTGATCAAGACTTGTGGGCTTTCATTGGTGACGAGCTAAAGATGGGAATTCCGGAAAACAACCGGATTCGCGAACAGAAACAGAAGTATTTACGCAATAAGAGCTATCTCCACGATGTAACTTTACGGGCAGAGCCGTATATGTACTGGATAGCCGGGCAGGTTAAGAAACGTAACATGCCTATGGAACTGGTACTACTACCCATAGTGGAGAGCGCTTTTGATCCTCACGCAACGTCTGGCGCCAATGCCGCAGGTATTTGGCAGATCATTCCGAGCACGGGGCGCAATTATGGTTTAAAACAGACCCGCAGTTATGATGCACGTCGCGACGTTGTGGCTTCCACCACCGCCGCGCTGGACATGATGCAGCGTCTGAACAAGATGTTTGATGGCGACTGGCTGCTGACCGTTGCTGCTTATAATAGCGGTGAAGGTCGTGTCATGAAGGCAATCAAAACGAACAAAGCTCGTGGTAAACCCACTGACTTCTGGTCTTTGCCATTGCCTCAGGAAACGAAGCTATACGTGCCCAAAATGCTGGCATTGAGCGATATACTCAAAAACAGCAAACGCTATGGCGTGCGTCTGCCAACAACAGACGAAAGCCGCGCGTTGGCACGTGTTCGCCTGAGTAGCCCGGTTGAGATGGCTCAGGTTGCCGATATGGCGGGTATTTCCGTCAGCAAGCTGAAGACCTTCAATGCAGGCGTGAAAGGCTCCACGTTGGGTGCCAGCGGCCCGCAATATGTAATGGTGCCAAAGAAGCACGCAGAGAAGCTGCGTGAGTCTCTGGCTTCAGGCGAAATTGCAGCCGTGCAGTCAACGCTGGTCGCGGATAACACGCCGCTGAACAGCCGTAGCTACAAAGTTCGCTCTGGCGATACGCTTTCTGGCGTCGCTTCACGTCTTGGCGTGAGCATCAATGACCTTAAGCAGTGGAATAATCTGCGCGGGTCGTCGCTGAAAGTGGGTCAGAATCTGACCGTGGGCGCAGGTACCAGCGCACAGCGTCTGGCGAACAACAGCGATAGCATCACTTATCGTGTACGTAAAGGCGACTCGCTGTCGAGCATTGCCAAACGCCACGGGGTTAACATCAAGGATGTGATGCGCTGGAACAGCGATACGAACAATCTACAGCCAGGCGATCAGCTAACGTTGTTTGTAAAAAACAACGGCATGCCGGACTCCTGATAGCATCGTAGAAATGAAGGCACTGGTTTCCCCCCAGTGCCTTTTTTATTTATCCCGCTTTATGTGCCTCAACCATTATCGTGTCGCTGGTAAACGAGCCATCTTCCTGTAACGCAAAGTAGTCTTTCACTTGTGCAGAAGCACTTTGTTGGTATGCACGAATAGCGTCGATCAACTCTGCAGGCGTGCGCATCCGCGCCACCCACGAACTGAACTCCAGTGGCAGACGATCGGTTAACAAGGTATCAGCAATCAGATTGGCGTCATTGATTAACGACAGCCACTCTCCGCTGGAATAATTGCGTACATGTGAGGTGTCGCGTAACGCCTCCACGGTTTGCAACCAGATATCACGTACTGGGTGGCCAGGCGACATCACATCCATCACAATCAATACACCGCCGGGCTTCAGAACGCGGTTCACTTCCCGCAGCGCGCACCCGACATCATGCCAGTGATGCGCAGAATAGCGGCTAATCACCACATCAAATTCGTTATCTTCAAATGGCAGGCTTTCGGCATAGCCCTGTCGCGTGGCGACATTCTCCAGGCCTCTGTCTTTTGCCGCCTCTGCGACCACCTCAAGCATCTGCGACGATAAATCATAAGCCACAACCTGCTTTACATGTTGCGCAGCTACAAAGCTGGCGTGCCCCGCTCCGCATCCCATATCTAACACGTGGGCCTGCGAAAATGCCGACAACCTTTCCCCCAGACGTTGCAAGTCACGGCCAGAGGCGTGCACCGTACTGGTTAAATAGGCATTAGCCTGAGAGCCAAACTGTTTTTCGACGTTGTCATGGTGAGAGCGTGTTGTCATTATGTTGTCCTTCGGTTGTTGTGAAATATGAAGGGCAACCATCACAGGCCTGCCCTACGGCAGACCTGACACACCGTTATTATTCAGGTTTGCCGGGACTGAATTCAACGAGTAGCGGGTTGTGATCGGATGCACGGGTGACCAGCACAGAGGCTTCACTCACGTTCAGACCACGATAGAACACAAAGTCGAGAGGGCGACCAAACGCGCGTCGGCGCTGATCGTCAGTAAAACGTACCTGGCGCAGCGACATTTCACGCGCAAAGCGGTACAGCGCATTCATCCGTCGACGGCTCCAGGCATTGAAATCGCCAGCCATAATAACCGGACCGCTGTGATGAGCAATCTGATCGCCAATGGGAAGTAACTGCTTACTATAAACATCGACGCCGAGGCTAAAGTTAACCGCGTGGATATTCACCACCATTAATAATCGAGAGTCAGGCAGCGGATACACCGTTACCAGAGCCGATTTCGCCAACCGTAAAATAGGCTCACGCTCGCGCAATGGACAGCAGTAAACAGGATGAGCAGCAGAGAGCGTCATGACGCCAGAGGGATGTTGAGGCAGCACAAAGGCAGGAACCTGATCGGCTGCAAGGTAGTTAGCGGTCGCAAACTGCACCAGTTCTGGCGTGGTTTGCGCTTCCTGTAATAACACCAGATGCGCATCTTTGCCAAAATTCTTCAGCACTGACTGCCATTCTGCGCGCTGCTGTTTAAAAATATTCCATACCAGCACGCGAATGCGGTCTTCACTGCTTAACGGAACGCCTGCGGGTAATGCCTGGCCAATATGCGCAAACGACCCCGGCGGTAAAATCCGCTCGGCGGGTTGTCCGGCAACATAACGCATGGCATAGGTGTTTTTTCGCACTTTAGACTTTCAAACCTCTGTAACGTCAACCAGTCCGCAGCCGGACTGGTTCTTCTGTTATAGGGATTTTAGCACTCACTTTCAACGAACAATTGCAGTTTGTTTTGTAAGTGGGCGCTTACATCAATGATTTACCCCAGAGCAACACGCACGGGTTTATCAAGACGACCACTGACACCCATCAGCAGGAAAGCCACCAGAACAATGAGGGCGCCAATCCACGGCGTCTGCGCTAAACCATAATGCTCGACCGTTTGCCCGCCAATCACTGACCCCAGCGCAATCCCAATATTAAACGCTGCGATGTTCAACCCTGACGCCACATCAACAGCATTAGGCGTAAATTGTTCTGCTTTCTGTACCACGTAGACCTGCAACCCCGGTACGTTACCAAAGGCAAAGATCCCCATCACCAGAATGGTAGCCAGCGCGGCGTACTGCGTGGATGCCGTTAGCTGGAAGACCATCAGCAGAACAAACAACGCGGCGAAAATAAATTTCAGCGCAGGAACCGCACCATGTTTATCCGCCAGCTTACCCCCCCAGATATTACCGATAGCCACTGAAACACCGTACCCCAGTAAGATCCAGCTTACTGCTGCCGGGGAGAATCCCGCCAGATCCTGCATCATCGGTGCAAGGAAGGTGAATGCCGTGAATACACCGCCGTAGCCCAGTGCCGTAACGGCGTAAATCAGCAACAGACGAGGATGAGTCAGCACCTTCACCTGGTCGCGAATGCTGGCAGCTGCACGACCGGGAATGTTGGCAGGGATCAGTAACTGGCTACTGATCAGTGCAATCACGCCTAACATTGATACCGCGAGGAAAGTCTCACGCCAGCCAAAGTGCTGACCGATAAATGTGCCCAGCGGCACGCCGGTGACCAGCGCCACCGTTAAGCCACCGAACATAATGGCGATAGCGGAAGCCGCTTTCTCTTTTGGCACCAGATTTGTCGCGATGGTAGAACCAATCGAGAAGAATACGCCATGTGCCAGCCCAGTCAGCAGACGAGCGACAATGAGTGTCATATACCCGGGTGCCTGCCATGCCAGCAAATTCCCCGCCGTAAACAGAACCATCAGCGCAACCAGTAACTGTTTACGTGGCAGGCGTCCGGTCAGAGCGGTCAGTACCGGTGCGCCAACCGCCACACCCAGCGCATAGATTGAAACCAGCATCCCGGCAGAAGGTAACGAGATCGCCAGCTGTTGAGCGATGGTCGGCACCAGACCAACAATCACAAACTCAGTAGTGCCTATAGCGAAGGCACTTATTGTTAGTGCAAATAAAGCGAGAGGCATAAATAACTCCGTAACATCAGTAATCAGATGACACGCAGTATGCCTGGATGTTTTAATGACAAAAATATTCAAAATCTCAATATAATTTTGCGTCAGGTGCAAAAATGAAAGCAACCTCTGAAGAACTTGCGATTTTTGTAGCGGTAGTGGAAAGCGGCAGCTTTAGCCGGGCGGCAGAACAGCTTGGACAAGCCAATTCCGCGGTCAGCCGGGCAGTAAAAAAGCTGGAGATGAAGCTGGGCGTCAGTTTGCTTAATCGAACGACCCGACAGCTAAGCCTCACAGAGGAAGGAGAGCGCTACTTCAGGCGGGTGCAGCAGATACTGCAAGAGATGGCTGCAGCAGAAACGGAAATCATGGAGTCGCGTAATACTCCGCGCGGCCTGCTGCGCATCGACGCAGCAACACCGGTGATGTTGCATTTCCTGATGCCGCTAATCAAGCCGTTCCGGGAGCGGTATCCCGAGATGACGTTGTCTCTCGTCTCCTCGGAAACGTTCATCAATCTTATTGAACGAAAAGTGGATGTTGCTATACGAGCGGGTACGCTGACTGACTCGAGTCTACGTGCGCGTCCATTATTCACCAGCTACCGTAAGATTATTGCCTCACCGGACTATATTGCCCGTTTTGGTAGACCAGAGACCGTCGAGGAGCTAAAACAGCATCTGTGTCTGGGGTTTTCCGAACCGGTTTCACTCAATACCTGGCCGATTGCCTGTAGCGACGGGCAGCTGCATGAGGTCGAGTGTGCAATTTCTTCCAACAGTGGGGAAACGCTAAAACAGCTTTGCCTGAATGGCAACGGCATCGCATGTCTTTCAGATTATATGATAGATAAAGAGATCGCGCGGGGTGAATTGGTGGAGTTATTGGCAGATAAACGTCTACCGGTAGAGATGCCTTTTAGCGCAGTTTATTACAGCGATCGTGCCGTCAGTACGCGCATCAGGGCATTTATCGACTTTTTAAGTGAATATATAAGAACAGCTCCCGAAGGAGCTGTGAAAGAGGGTTAAAGGGTACAGAGGGTCAGGCAATTAATCCCAATCAGGGGCCAGACCTTCCGGACTGACCAGACGATCGTTGCAGTCCAGTGCCGCGATCGCTTTTTTATCTTCGGCATCCAGTTGCAGTTCCAGCGCCAGCAGGTTGCTTGCCAGGTTTTCACGTTTGGTAGAAGAAGGAATTACGGAGTAACCTTCCCCCATTGCCCATGCCAGAATAACCTGCGCCGGGGTCGCATTATGTTTAGCGGCAATGTGCGCAATCACTTCATCTTTCAGTGCTTTACCATAAGCCAGCGTCATGTAAGAAGTGATGTGAATACCGTGTGCTTTCGCCCAGTCAACCACCTTACGGCTCTGCAGATACGGAGAAAGCTCAATCTGGTTGGTCGCAATATTCTCTGCACCTACTGCGGCAATGGCTTTTTCCATCAGCGGAATGGTGAAGTTTGAGATACCAATTTCGCGAGTCAATCCCTGCTTTTTAGCTTCAAGCAGTGCCTGCATAAATTCCTCAACAGATACTGCATCACCTGGAGATGGCCAGTGGATCAGCGTCAGATCGACATAATCTGTACGCAGCTTCTTCAGGCTTTCTTTCAGACTTGGGATCAGTTTTTCTTTGCTAAGATTTTCAATCCAAATCTTGGTGGTGATATACAGCTCGTTACGCGGTACGCCGCTTTCGGCAATCGCCTGACCAACAGCCGCTTCATTATCATAGATTTGCGCAGTGTCGACAGCACGGTAGCCTAGCTCAAGCGCCGTTTTAACAGAAGCGATAACCACGTCGTCTTTCAGGCGGAAAGTACCTAAACCGAATGCAGGGATAGTCATAGAATTCCTCTTTTTAATCACTATGTTCGTTAACTGAGAGGATTATGAGCTTCAGCTCTTTATAGAAAAAGAGTGAAAAATGCAGAGGATTTTTGCGGATTCAGCAATAATTAAATCGGAAACAAAGAAAAAGCCCTGAGCGTTAGCTCAGGGCTCTTAATAAGTGGCGGAACGGACGGGACTCGAACCCGCGACCCCCTGCGTGACAGGCAGGTATTCTAACCAACTGAACTACCGCTCCACCGAATTTCTTTGTCACTACCCGGATTCTTCATCCCGGTTTACTGCAATTTGATGCCTGGCAGTTTATGAATCACTTCGTGATTCACCCTTCGGGCCGTTGCTGCGCAACGTTCAAAAGCTTTCGCTTTTGTCCTACTCTCTATCGAGTAGTGACCTGCCTCGAAAGTCAGTGCCATACTTCTAATTTGATGCCTGGCAGTTCCCTACTCTCGCATGGGGAGACCCCACACTACCATCGGCGCTACGGCGTTTCACTTCTGAGTTCGGCATGGGGTCAGGTGGGACCACCGCGCTACAGCCGCCAGGCAAATTCTG
>NZ_MVFZ01000037.1:0-13873 GCF_002042945.1 Citrobacter sp. A316 | reverse complement strand
AATCGGAACCCTGAAGGGAACCCCCGATTTTTTCCTGGACGGTTCGGCAGCGGCGCGGTGAGGTGGCAAAAATAAATTCACAATATGTAAATATAGTCTGGCTGAACCGGGCCTGTTTTGCTATAATCATTATCAGAAACAGGGCGTTAAAGCCCAAACGGACACCCGCCGTTTTCGGGATGGATAGAGCTATGAAAAACAACTCACATTATGAAAATGTTATTCTTCCTATACAGGAAGAAACAAAATTCATTAACAATAAAATTAATTCCTTCCTGAATCCATCCAACGAACTTAAAACCATATTAGAGTGTGTAGCGCGTCACTACCCCAATGGAATATCAGAGGTACTGATACCAGCTATGGATGATGAGAAAATTAAATCTTTGTCATATATCGAACTTGATAATTTAAGCCGCCGCGTAAATTTTTTGATATCGACCGGGTATGCAAAATACTTTCATTATAGTGAAACATATCTACTAAAAATTCGAAGCGAGTGTAGAAAGAGATACGAACAGGTTATTAGAGATGGCTATCGGGTACTGGATCATGCTGGTAACGTCATTGCTTACTATGGTTATGTAAAAGGGCAATATAAGCTTATCGAAGTAAATGCATAATAATAGGCACGGAGTTTGAACCGGGCAATATCTTCCATACGACAGCGGCGCGGGGATGTCGTAAAAAAAAGTCACAATATGTAAATATAACCTGGTTAAATCGGGCCTGTTTTGCTATAATTATTATCAGAAACAGGGCATTAGGCCCACACGGACACCCGCCGTAATCCGGGATGGAATATAAGATGAGCGACTCACCAGAAGTTTTAATCAAAGAAGAAACAACCGAAATCGGGCGACTGATTTTTCATACCCTGTTATTTAGAAATTATTGCCAGTATGCCAATTCCGCATCCCTGATATTTATGCAGCGCTTTTGTGACAAATATGAAGCTGGTAACTGGAACTATTTTAAAGTTGGTCGTAATAGCGGTTTTATGTGTCCTGATACGGATGAATTTTATCATTTCAACATGCCGAATTACTTCTCTGGAAATGTGTCTGCTGAAGCAGCGGGAATTATCGTGACAATCTTTGTCCTGCAAGCCTGTTTTAATGACGCATGGGAGCGGGAGGATAGCGACCTTTGCGATCACTACCGTGAGGCTATGGATACCCTGAAAGATTACGCTGCCACGACTGATGAATCGCGGAGTATTTTTAGGGCTATTGACTGACAGCTACGCCCCCATTGTTGGGGGCTATTCTGAAACAGAAGCCGGGCATTACGCCCACACGGACACCCGCCGTTATCCGGGATGGAGTACCTAACATGAATATCTCACCTCTGACTGTTGCCAGTCCTGATTCTGATGCTACCCCTCTCACCAATGATCAAATCGACGATCTGTATTACTACGTTTGCCAGCACGGACAGTTCACAGATGACATGAACCGTTTTTATTGGACTATCGAAGAGGCTGAAGAAGAAACAGCTTTTTTCAATGGCATACCTGACTACACAAGTGTGTTCATCAATGAGGAACGCTGGCCTGTCGCTGCGGCTGCTCCTATGGACAATCTTTATTATCTGTTGGGTTAATGGAGTCAACACCATGAAAACATTTAAGACCGCTTCCAGAGCATTACTGTCCGATCTCAACGCAGGCCGCGACCCGGCGATGGCTTTTGATGATGCATTAAAAGATTTAAACCGACATGACCGCGATTGCATGATGTTATGCCGTAGTGAAATTGATGGGACTGTATCCCCTAAGTTCATTGAAATGCAGGTCAGAGGCAGACTGGAGTATGTCGTTACGCTTAAGTTAGAAAACGGGGAAGACGTTCGCTCGCGCTATCCGTACCGCCTCCGCGATGAAGCGTTTTCCTTACTTGAAAGTTATTGCATTAACGGCAAATCTGCCACGTTGACAATTGAGTAAGGCGACCCCATGAACGGTAAAGCAAATAAAGGCGGTCAGCTCGGAATTAACGGGCAGCAATACAAAGGTGGTCAGTTTTTACCTGCCAGTAAGCGCACTGTAAAAGGGCAGCATCGAGTCAGTAAATCAAGTAACAAACCGCGCTCATACCTCACTGAACCCGGAAAGGTAGAACTGCTTCCACCAGGTAAAAAAGCAATCTTCGGCACAATCAGGGCATTCGTTCAGGTTGAGAACGGAACGATGGCAATCACCGCCAGTGACCACTCGCTCAGCGCTTACGGCTACACCCGCGACTCGATGCAGGCACTTGTAGACCAGTACAACAACGGAGAGCGGCTAGTCGCCACCCCTGACCATAACGAGGCTGATAATGTTTACTAAATTTATCCCCCTGGTATTTCCCGCGCACCTTGTCGAACAAGGCCGCGAACGTCTGGCTCAATCCGATCCGCAAATTGTCGATGCGACACTTACGGTATTTGCTTACGTGATGAAAGCAATGGGCTACGCTCCCTCACTCCATCCGGCAGGTTGTGTTCTGACGGCTACCTGCCAGAACTGCCGAAGCTCATATTCGCAACGGTTCGAAAAGCGTTACCACTACTACTGGGCTTGCCCTCACTGCCAGACCATCACAGACGGAATGTTTATGGCCGCGATATGGAACCAGCGAGAAGAAAACCGGCTCACCACCACGAAGGGTGAGGAATTCTGGCACTCTGAGGGGCGCACGGTCTATGACCGTAAACACAGACAATCCTATGAAGTGGATGACCGGGGAAACCTGACGCAGGATGATATTCCAGACTACGTACTGGGGCGCATCGATACTGCTCAACTGGACGATGCAGAACGTCGCCGGTTAGCCTGGATAAAAAGCGCCGACTGATTCAGAGGCAGGTAAACGCCAGAATTTATATTTACATATTGTGAATATTTTCTGGCGTTTTTTTATGTCTGCGATTATAATTAGTATCAGAAACAGGGCATTACGCCCACACGGACACCCGCCGTAATCCGGGATGGAGTTGCAGTCATGGTTGAAGCACGTAATTGCGTTGCAGTATCCGTTTTTTCCAGAAATGGCGTCAAAGCCCTTCACTTTTCCGGCATTCCAAAACTATCCGGGCATAAAGGTACGCTCAATTTTCCTTTTGATGAAAACGCCAGCCTGTTTGCGCAGGTCGAAAAAATCATGCTGGCAAACAATATGTGCCACAACGTCACCCGTGTAGAGCCTCTGCGCCACAACGAAACGGAAAGCGTCTATTCCGTCACCTATAACCGACGTCTGCTGAAAAGCGCCGTCAGTCATTAATGTACCAACTGCCGGGCTGATGCCCGGCACTATGCAGCACCGTTCACCATAACCGGGTATCACACCCAAACGGACACCCGCCGTCATCCGGGAAGGAGAAATAACAATGGTTGGCACACCTGAAGAAGTTCTGGCATACCTGCAACAAGTTTACCCTGACACCGTGATTTCAGTTATCGTCTGGACGCGCAGTGAAGTGCGCGACGTGGCGGAACGCCACGGTTACACGCTTACGGATGAGGAAACGGATTCTGTTCTCTACGATCTGGCGCACAATGAAAATCATGAATATGGCGAAAATGAACAATCAGCCTACGGCTACATTTGCGCCCTGAAAAACGCCGAACCGGAAAACTTTATATGCTCCTGACCTACATTACGGATATCAAAGCAGGCGAACCCGATATCCTGACCCCACTGAAACACTATCCGCTTGTGATCCGCTCGCTCGATGGCGAAACGCTGCATACACAGGCCGCGCCAGTTCAGGGATGGACTCACGACACCCTGACGGCGGTACAGCCACAGGGCATGAATGAGGGCGCGGAAGCGTACCTGAATGCACACTGGATAGGCTCGACTGAAGTCTGATGATAACCCCGCGCTGCGGGGTTTTTTCTATGCTCGGGCCAATGAAGACCGGGATTCTCCCGGTCTGCTATATGGCATGCCCCTGACGGGTACGGCCTGCGCTTTGCGTGATTTTGCGCATGCGCAAAATCATCCTTCGGACGGACGGCCTCATGCAAGCACACTCCAGACATGTTAGTGCGGCTGTAGTATCATAAAATTATTAGACGCTATTATTGAATCAATAACAGTCTTCAAAATTAGGAGTGATTTATGAGAAAAGTATCTGTATTTACTAACGGCAGTAACCGAGCGATAAGAATACCGCGTGATATGGATTTTGAAGGAGTGAGCGAATTAGCGATCTCCAGAGAGGGAGATACCATTACTCTCAGGCCAGTGCGTCCTAGTTGGGCAAGTCTGAAAGACGTTGAAAAAGCAGACCCTGACTTTTTAGTTGAGCGAAATTCCGTTATAGAAGATAAAGACTAAAAGCGTCTTTAGCTGTCCTTCGCTTCCCTTCTGGCCGTAGCAAAACGACAGATTCCTCTCAGATATTCCTATCAGCAGCTCGATTACGGGCTGAACACTCACAACCCATCAATGCAAATGCATTGCACAATGCACTTGCATTGCGCAATGCATTTGCATTATACTAGCTCTGCTCATGAGAGCACTCGCGAAAATGCGACTTACTTAGAAGAGGAAAACCCTGCGGCTTGGCAAACCGATTGCTCTAGAAAATAAGAGACTGGGTAAATGAAATGAACTATTCCTGGCGGGTTAGGCTCCGCCCCTTGTGATAGAGGAGAAGGGAATGAAAGAGGTTCGAAAAATGGCAACTCAAATATTAAATAGTGCGGACGTGTCACTGCGCGCTGAGTCCCGACTCACTGAACGCAGCCAGACTACGATTCCAGCAGCAATACGCGATGCTTTGCATCTCAAGCCAGGTGAGTCCATTCACTATACCTTGCTTGCGGGTGGTAAAGTTATCATGTCACGAAAGGATGAAGAACAGGACGATCCGGTTGTATCACAGTTTCTGGCTTTTCTTGAAAACGACATGAAGAAAAATCCACAGAATATTGCCCCTGTTCCGGCATTCTTCTGGGAAAGCATCAAAGCATTAACTGCTGGAGTTGAGGTTGATTTAGACGCGCCGCTTACTGATGATTAACAAATAAAAAACAGTGGTGCAAGTATGGAATACTTAGAAATAAATGGTTGGAAAATCTGCTTTCATAAATGCTTTTTGGATCAGATTGCAGAACTCGCGCAGAAGGTAGCTGAATTAAAAGCGGCAAAACCTAGCGAATACCACACCAAAAAAGAAACAAAACTCCTTCGGGCGATTGAACGTGTAATTGAAGAATGGATTGCGTCAGATCCACTCAATCCTCAGTATCGTCAGGGAGAAACTCTAGGCGACGAGTATAAACACTGGTTCCGCGTAAAGTTTTTACAACAGTTCCGTTTGTTTTTCCGTTGTAGCCAGGAGCACAAAACTATCATCATTGGTTGGGTAAATGATTTTGGTACGCTTCGGGCATACGGTTCGAAAACGGATGCTTATAAAGTGTTTGCTGCAATGTTGAACGCAGGTAATCCACCGGATGACTGGGACAAACTTCTCAACGCGGCAACGAAAGCCACGGCTAAAGCCAGTATTCCAGATTTTCTCACCAGGCAACCCTGACTTATTACCTTTGTGAGGCCGTTCTCCGGTTGTGCCGGAGATGCCTCTGTCAGTTTTTTTAACGGGGTGTGTTTATGGCGAACGTGTTTTGTTCATATTTCATCACCGGCTTAATTTCTAAACCTTCCAAATACGGGGCATGGCCCCCTTCGGCTCCTGACCAGCTAAAGCTGTTCAGTCGTCAAGCCCAACTCCGCTAGGGGGCTGCTGCGCACCCCCCAATCTACGCCGAACCCGCAAGCGGTTTCGTGCCTGACGGCTATGGTCTGATGGCGAAGGTCAACGGCGAGGCTCACAGCGACCGTTCCGGTCACGTCGCCTTAACCGCGACGGCGCAGCCGCCACTCTGAAGCGAGATTAAAAAAAATAGCGTGACGCGTAACGGGATAAACTCGGGCATGAAATCACCGGCGCTTGCAGGGGTACATTCTGGGCGGGAGGCAAAAGGTCAAAGGGCGGTCTAACATGGGGGATGGCTCCCTGCGGGAACCCTCCCCCATGCGGCAGGGTACTGGCAGGAGAGCCGTCAAGGATAAAAATCGGAACCCTGAAGGGAACCCCCGATTTTTTCCTGGACGGTTCGGCAGCGGCGCGGGGAGGTGGCAAAAATAAATTCACAATATGTAAATACAGCCTGGTTAAACCGGGCCTGTTTTGCTATAATTATTATCAGAAACAGGGCATTAGGCCCACACGGACACCCGCCGTTTTCGGGAAGGAGCATTTTATGTCTACACAAGTTGCTATTAATACTCGTCGTATGCTGGCTAGCAATA
This sequence comes from Citrobacter sp. A316, assembly GCF_002042945.1. Classification (NCBI taxonomy): domain Bacteria; kingdom Pseudomonadati; phylum Pseudomonadota; class Gammaproteobacteria; order Enterobacterales; family Enterobacteriaceae; genus Citrobacter; species Citrobacter sp. A316. The sequence goes on along the minus strand of NZ_MVFZ01000037.1, from coordinate 7,559 downwards.
TTTATGTGGGATTGCAAATTTTGGTCGATGAGGAATTTCTCACAGTTACCCTGGTTGAAAAGGGGGAATACTGCGGTCAAGAGGTCATTGAAGTTGATTTTGATTGGCCTGAAAATTGCCAGGCTACGCATGCCGGTTTTTATACGCCAGGCGAGGTTGTTAAAGTACACAGTTCCTCAAATCAGGTTCTTTGTATCTGACCCATGTTAAAAGGCCGCATAGTCGGCCTTGCCTTGTATATTGTCTCGGGTATTAAACCCAAACGGACACCCGCCGTAATTCGGGAGGAAATGAACCATGAATACATCAGCCATAAAATTTGTTGCTTCTCCATACGAACCCGGCGTATCAGTTCGGGAAGATATCTCCAATAATTTGTTAAAGATCATTGCTCATGGGCGTATGGCTTATAAAGAGCCTGATAGCAGACTTGATTATTATTACCTTGATGAAAGCATAGAAATTACTGGTATTTCTGACATTACATCTGCCGTTCTGCTTGCAGATCATCTTTATAAAAATAATGCCTGGGGATATAGAAATCCTGACATTGATTATTCATGCGATTTTTTTGATGGTGAGGACGCAGGCCCACAGTCATTTAATTTGCAGTATCTTGAAATTCTCGATCGCTACGGTAAGCGAGTTATGAGCGCCAGCCATTGCTTTAAAAAAGCGGGTTTATTATGGGAAACATGCATTGTTTCAGAGGCGAGCAAAAACGCGGCCCTTGATCAAATGAGAGTGTTAGCTCTCCAGGCGTCAGAAGAACGGCGCGGAGATAATTATGATTCTGCTCGATGGCTGGATATGAAAGCTGAAAAACTCCAGTCCCGTTTTGTTACCTCCCGTTATAACCGCCAGGCGATCCTTGATGAACTGGAAAAGTCTTCTGCTATGAAACCGCAGGCGCAAAGTCTGCACCTGTTGATGGCGCTGGCCAAGTCTAGTGTGGCCATATACGGATTACCATTCTGACCAACCTGCCCGGCGATGCCGGGCTTTATTTCTTCATCCGAAGGATACACCCGATAAAGGGGCTTACTATGCAAAGACGAGAAACTAAGTACGAAGAAGCACATCGCTGGAACGCTGAATATGATGCCATATTGCCGAATGTTGCAGCCATTCCCGGATTATGGGCGGTTACGGGCGACAATATGCAACGTAACGCGTTGTTATGGGCGCACGGTGAAGCACTTAAAATGAATGCTGAGCATGACGCGCTGCGCAGTCAGGCCGCAAATGATATCAGTAAATAAATTTACATAATGTGAATTTGTGATGTGTAATGGCGGTAAGATAAGTTATAATAAGTCTCAGAAACAGGGCATTACGCCCACACGGACACCCGCCGTAATCCGGGACGGAGTAACATCATGACTACCGCCGTTAATCCAGAAGTGATCTGCGAATTTGCCTCATCCAGTGAGGTTATCCCTTCCATTTCAATCGAAAATATTCTGACTCGCGCGGCCTATGCGATGACCACCTTTGCGGATGGCCTGGCAAAGCTTCGCGAAGCACAGCAGTTAATGAAGGACGCCACAGATGACAAAATGTATGGCTATATCGAAGTAGTTCGAAATGGCCTGGGCGGTTCAAGCGATGACGCAACACTCAAACGCATGAAACGCCTGCTTGATGCGGGGATCTGGTCACGCCTGATGAATGAAACCGGCATGAAAACCCTGATGAGTCACAAGCAGATTGACGAATGGGAAAAGCAGCTCGATACGGAAAACATGCCGGAAGCAACGCTTGATAATATTCTTACTTCCTTCCGCGCTTTAAACCAGGACAAAGGGCAGATTTTTGAGCAGGGCGTGACAGATGTATTTAAAAAATTATCCTGGGATTACAAAACTAACTGCCCGTGCAAAATCGGCAAAAAAATCATTGTTAATAGTATGGTCGGCTCCGCTTACAGCAAGAACTGTTATTACGTGACGGATGAGGGCCGGAATAAACTCAATGATCTGGAAAAAATGATGAGCATTCTCGATGGCCGTAACGTTCCCGATCACCGCATAGCAGCAGGCGCACAATTTTATGAATTCACCCGCGAAAATATGTGGAACGGTGAAAATTTCGAACATGAATACTTCACGGTGAAATATTTCAAAGCCCGAACCGGCCACATCATTTTCAAACGTCTGGATTTGGTTGATAAGCTTAATGACATTATCAGCCGTCAATATGGTACGGTGCTCCCGTCCCGCGTATAACCCCGGATGCCGCCTGTATCAGGCGGCGTTTTACCCTTCAAATTATTATTTACATATTGTGAATCTAAGGTGTAATTAAATACGCAATCTGCTATAATCAACCTATTAAACAGGGCATTACGCCAAAACGGACACCCGCCGTTATTCGGGATGGAATACGCTCATGAATCTGATTTCCCGCCTTACTGATGCTCTCAACACGAAAATTGCTGAACTGGTTGAAATCCGTCAAAAGCAGCAGGCGCGGATTCTGAAAGCCTTTTCAGACCTTAACAACGGGATTGAACCTAACGAAGATCGGAACGGTCGCCTGCATGCTCCCTGCGACGGTTACGAACACTTTGAAACTGGCGAGCTGTATGGCAAGGGCCAGTTTATCGTAATGCCCGAATATGATGACTGGTATTCACCGGCAAGCTATCCGGGCAAATCCTATGATCCTAATACCCGCTTTAAGGGCTTAACGGCTGACTATCAGGAAACGGTTAAACTGATGGAGTCGTTTGGCCTGCGCGTTAAAACCGGACGCCGCTGGCTTGAAAGCGGCCAGGAATATTGTTATTTCACCGTCACAGGACATAAACCGCTAATCGGCGCTATTGCGAAGACGGTCGCAGCAATCCAGGCGGAACAGCGTGAGCACGAAAGGCAATTTAAGGGTGCGGCGCCCACCGGAAAGGCCACCGTAAAAGCGACGTTAAAAGGCGTGAAAATGGTCGAGTCTGGTTTTGGTCGCAGTATTCGCCTGGTCCCGAAAATGATTATCACGCTCGATAACGGGGCGACGGCGTATGGAACGATGCCAAAAGTCCTGGCCGACCAGGACGCGAAAGCCGGTCATACGTTTACGCTGAAAGCTACTTTTGAGCAGGATAAAAACGACAAAACACACGCCTATTTCACCCGGCCTGTCGTATTGAGTGAAGGTGATAAAAATGCTTAAGCGTGCATTTGACCGGGCCTCAATGAGCGTTTCATTCGGGAAAGAAGCGGCAAATCATTATTGCGAACCTTACCCACGTTCACAGGCTCTTAAGGACTGGTTTCAGGGGTTTTGTGAAGTGCTGTTTCGTCGCTGCTAAAAAAATGGCCTGCATACGGGCCTACTTTTTCCACCTGCTGATGAAGACCGGGATGTACCCGGTCTGCTATATGGCATGCCCCTGACGGGTACGGCCTGCGCTTTGCGTGATTTTGCGCATGCGCAAAATCATCCTTCGGACATACGGCCTCATGCGAACAACAGACCTGGCACCTGTGCGGTGGCCTACGCTGTATTAATTCTGACTTGTTGAACGGGTTCACATTAGATAACAACTCTGAGAGCACCGTGCGGTGACGGCATACGCCGTGACTTCACGGTAGCCCGGCTGCATCGTTCGCAAGGGTACACTTCGTTGCCACCCTCACCCGTTCGCAGCCTACACGGTGCATTCAGCCCGTGTAGGCTTTGCGCTGCGGCTTGCGGTGTCACCCTTGCGCCCTCAGCTTTTCGCCGGTCTTCTGTGTCGCCACGGCGATGCCGGAACCGAGAATATTTTTACTATTGGCGATATTGAGGGATTTATGATTGGTACAGCAAGAGAAGTTATTTCAGAAATGCTGAAACATTCCGATTTGGACAGTAAGCGTTTTGTTTTTGCAACATGGGATCGTGACGATATCCGCTCTACGTGCCTTGACTGGGATCTAAGCGATGATGAACTGGATGAGACACTTAGAAGGGTGAATATAAATCTGGAGTGTGGGGGGGATATCGGACAGATACATCAAATAGTGAATGAAATTCTCGATGAGCGAAGATCAAAACGAACCGTGGAAATACCCGCCTCATCACTGGAAATAATTATGGAATTAGCCGAAAAGGAAATAAAACGTTTTACAGACCAAGTTGAGCATGAAGGTGGCAATAAAACCCAAATTCTCAACAACGAAAGAGGCGTGATGGACAGTTTACGAGATGCCCTAAATACCTGATTGTTTAGCCCCCCCCTAAAAAGGGAGGGCTGCCCGGCCAATGAAGACCGCCTTCGCGCGGTCTGCTATATGGCATGCCCCTGTCGGGTACGGCCTGCGCTTTGCGTGATTTTGCGCATGCGCAAAATCATCCTTCGGACTGACGGCCTCATGCAAACGTCAAAACCTCTCTTCAGTTGCCTGCGGCAACTGTACTGAGTTAGATTTGGTTTGCTGTCAGTATTGAATTTTTCTGCTCGCGCTTTTAGCGTTACGCGTCACGTTAATAATTATCCAGGGAAATTCCACGGCTTGGCTGGAGAAATAGTTTTCGTGTAGACCATCGAGGTTTGTTTGCAGTGATGTTTCCAGTTCGGCGTTTATCACCGGCTGAATTTCTAAACCTTCCAAATACGGGGCGTGGCCCCCTTCGGCTCCTGACCAGCTAAAGCTGTTCAGTCGTCAAGCCCAACTCCGCTAGGGGGCTGCTGCGCACCCCCCAATCTACGCCGAACCCGCAAGCGGTTTCGTGCCTGACGGCTATGGTCTGATGGCGAAGGTCAACGGCGAGGCTCACAGCGACCGTTCCGGTCACGTCGCCTTAACCGCGACGGCACAGCCGCCGCTCTGAAGCGAGAAAAAATAATCCCTCCACAATATTCACTCATCCTGTCGGGAGTTGATAATGCTAATGTACGCATACATTAGCATTATCTTGATGTGTTCAATCTTTGTCCTGACGGGATGCCTTAACACCTGCCTGATAGATTCGCTTTACACGTTGAATTTCTGCCAGTGTTCCCGTCCAGTGCTGCACAGCGGCATGACGATATCTGGCGGCCATTTGTTCCACGGCCTCCGGGTTGCTATCCGTGCTACGGCGACTCCGGCCCTTTTCACCAAAAACTTCCACTATCAGCCATTGGCTCCCTGTTCTGCCGAATAGCGCATTACACAGCCTCTTTACAGTAAGCGGGGTTAAATCCGGGTCAGGGTCGTAAGCGATTGTGGCAAAAATAAAGCGCAACATTTCTGAGGTTTTGTAACGCTTTACCGCAGCCGCCAGACGAGCGGCACGTTGAGGTGCTTCCCATCGATCGTCACTGTAATTAGCTACTTCAGCAAGATAATCCTTTTCGAGGTTTTCAGCCGTGTAACACCTACCACCTAGAAACATACGCATGGACTCTTTAGTTTCATCTCTCATGCCACATGTCCTATTTAAACGCTAATGTACGCGTACACTAGCGTTAATTCACAACCATCGCAAGTAACGGGATAAGTACGGGCATGAAATTACCGGCGCTTGCAGGAGTGCATTCTGGGCGGGAGTCAAAAGGCTAAAGGGCGGTCTAACATGGGGGATGGCTCCCTGCGGGAACCCTCCCCCATGCGGCAGGGTACTGGCAGGAGAGCCGTCAAGGATAAAAATCGGAACCCTAAAGGGAACCCCCGATTTTTTCCTGGACGGTTCGGCAGCGGTGCGGTGAGGTGGCAAAAATAAATTCACAATATGTAAATATAGCCTGGTTGAACCGGGCTTGTTTTGCTATAATTGCTATTAGAAACAGGGTATTAGGCCCACACGGACACCCGCCGTAATTCGGGAGAGGTTTAAAAAATGAGTACAATTCATAAAGGCGCTCTTGTTGTTGGTCAGATTGTAGAAACCGGTCGCAATGGTCGCGCAGTCATAACCCGCGTTCATGATCGCAGCAATAAAGATTCTGTCATAGAACTGGTCGGGGAGGGCGCAATTGTCAGACTGGGAAATGCAGCCTTTGATCTGGTGTATTTCTCTGGCGAACGTTCCCGGTTTGTTTCTGAGTGCATTATTCGCGGCGGTTTGCCGTGGATCGTACATACAGAAGTGGTGACTGAGGCTGTACTGGAAAACCTTAAAAAATCCGCAGACGACAAGGAACGGCAGGACGCTGAGGCTAAAGCTCGCGAAGATGCAGCCTTTGCACTGGAAAAAAGCCGCTTGCAGGAAGCGCCAGAATATAAACACCTTAAAAAGGTGGCTGACAATAAAGGTAAATGCGAGGCCGCTACAGTCAGCAGTAACATTCGCGCTGAGTTAAAAAAAGCTTTTCCCGGTGTGAAATTTTCCGTCAAAAAACTCAGTTTTGATTGTGTGCAGATTTCCTGGACAGATGGCCCGATCAAAACAGAAGTGGAAGCAATCTCTGATAAGTATGAAGACGGGCATTTTAACTCGATGGAGGATATTTATGAATACAACACTAGCCCGTTCAATGTTGTGTATGGTGGCGTTAAGTATGTTACTACTCGCCGCGATTACAGCGATGAATTACTTGAAAAAGGAATTGTGCAGGCCCGTAAACAGTTTGGTAAAGATTTGGTTCCTGAAGACTGTAATGCGGAAATGTACCGAAGCGGAGCATTATCGAAACTGTCACGCGAATATTTCATGTATGGATTTGAAACGGAACTGAGAAGAATTATCGCACAAATTAAGGCGTAAGCCTTGAGAAGGGCCGGGCTGCTCGAACAGCCCGGAGAACTTAACACAGGAGGTCTGAGTTATGTCACAGAGTCATATTAACCAATTAGCCTTACAAATGGCAAGCGGTGAAAAAACTACAATACCCGCCATGAAAATGAAAGATTTTAAAGTGCTGCTTTGGCGTATCGAATACTTCCAAAGGCGAGCACAATAATCAAAGACCCATAACATGGAAAGCAGGCATTAAGCCTGCTTTTTTTATGCTGATGTAGTTCCTTCTGTTATATTTTTCCCGTTTTCGGAAGTGAGATCAGCCAGGCATTTATCCATTTCCTTAATCGCATCTTTAAACGCCTTAACTAAGTTATCCGTAATATCTACCGATTGGTTAAGCCCCTCCAGTAACTCTTTTTTCTCCCTGTATTCATCCAGAAGATTAACCGGAACCTGAAACTGGAACTTTTTCTTTAAAGTTGAACCTTTCGGTTTGATCACTGCCATTTGATTACTCCTTTATGATATGAATTTGTATCATAGACGTGTCGCGGAAGGGATACAAGATGGAGTCAACACCACAACGCCAGCGCTCTGCTGCTGAGCCGTTCCCGCCGTCCGGTGCGGTGCTGGCACATCGCCCCGATGTTGCGCCGGAACGTGACTACAGGCAGGGGGCGCACTGCTGCGCAGATACGCCCCGCATTCAGTCAGCCACCGCCGCCGCGCCAGCGTTCTGCTGCTGAGCCGTTCCCGCCGTCCGGTGCGGGGCTGGCACATCGCCCCTATGTTGCGCCGGAACGTGACCGCAGGCAGGGGGCGCACTGCTGCGCAGATACGCCCCGCATTCAGTCAGCCACCGCCGCCGCGCCAGCGTTCTGCTGCTGAGCCGTTCCCGCCGTCCGGTGCGG
>NZ_MVFZ01000036.1:0-16216 GCF_002042945.1 Citrobacter sp. A316 | reverse complement strand
TTATCTATGGAATATATCGGATTGCATTAGCGTGATAATTATAATGGTTAATTGTCATTAACAGCCATTGTTGACTGCCTGCAGAAATGACGTTGTAAGAAACATGTTGAGCGATTGGAACGTGCTCCGTTAGGAAATACAATATACCGGCAGGAGTCGCCGGTCTGAGAGGGACATATGGGTGACAGTTTTCAGAATGAAGTGCCAACGGCACGCGTTAATATTAAGTTAGATTTACACACCGGAGGTGTTCAAAAGAAAGTTGAATTGCCTTTGAAACTACTGACTGTCGGTGATTTCAGTAATGGCAGAGAGCAACGCCCATTATCTGAGCGCGAAAAGATAGATATTAATAAAAATAATTTTAATGATGTATTGACCAAGTTTTCACCAATGGTTAATTTGAGTGTTAAAAATACGTTAGCTGATGATGACAGAAAGGACGATATTAACCTTACCTTTAAGAATATCCGCGATTTTGAACCTGAACAGGTCGCACGAAATATCCCACAATTACGTGTTCTGTTGGCTATGCGTAACTTACTACGTGACCTGAAATCTAACTTACTCGATAACGCTGCTTTTCGTCGCGAGCTGGAAACAATCCTTAAGGATCCAGCCCTGAGTCAGGAATTGCGTAATGAGCTGGCAACTATGATGCCAGAAGAGATTTAACGCTCTACAGGGTTTCCTCCGCTAAATCGGCAGGAATAGTAAAGGAACATAAAAGGAATATGTTGATGTCTGTTCAGGAACATACCTCTTCAGCCGCGACCACCACGACCAGTGAACGCAGTGTTTATCAGTCCCTCTTTGAAAAAATTAATCTTTCCCCCGTCGCGTCATTAAAAAATGTAGATGCGTGGCAGAGTGATGAAGCGCTTTCAGATGCTGCTCCGGCTGAGCGTGTGACCGCTGCTATTCAGGTTCTGGTCTCATGTCTGGCGGATGCCGCACAACACGTAGAACGCCTGGATAAAACGTTACTCGATGAGCAGATTGCTCGTTTGGATAAGCAGATTAGCGATCAGGTTAATGAAGTTATGCATCATGCTGAATTTCAAAAACAAGAATCGCTCTGGCGTGGTTTGCATTCAATGATCTCTGGCATTGATTTTCGCCGAAATGTCCGTGTCGAAATGATGGATGTCAGTAAGGATGCGCTGCGTGATGATTTTGACGACGCGCCGGAACTTATTCAGAGTGGGTTATATCGTCATGTTTATATTGAAGAATATGACCAGCCTGGTGGCGAACCTATTGCGGCAATGATTTCGGCGTACGAATTTGATAACAGCCCGCAGGATATCGCGCTGCTGCGCAATATTTCTGGCGTATCGGCAGCCTGCCATATGCCATTTATTGGTTCAGTTGGGCCGAAATTCTTCCTGAAAGAAAATATGGAAGAGGTCGCAGCCATAAAAGATATCAATGATTATTTCGAACGTGCTGAATACATCAAATGGAAAGCATTTCGTGATAGTGATGATTCACGCTATATCGGATTAACTATGCCGCGTGTACTGGGGCGTTTGCCGTACGGCCCTGATACCATTCCTGTGCGCAGCTTTAACTATGTCGAAGAAGTTAAGGGCCCGGATCACGAAAAATATCTGTGGACCAGCGCATCTTTCTCTTTCGCTGTGAATATGGTGAAAAGTTTTATCAAGAATGGTTGGTGCGTTCAGATCCGTGGACCACAGGCAGGTGGCGCGGTAAAAGATTTGCCTATCCATTTGTACGATCTGGGGACGGGTAATCAGGTGAAAATCCCGTCTGAAGTGATGATCCCTGAAACTCGTGAATTTGAATTCGCCAACCTCGGTTTTATTCCGCTTTCTTATTATAAGAATCGTGATTACGCCTGCTTCTTCTCTGCTAACTCGGCACAAAAACCTGCGCAGTTTGATACCCCGGAAGCAACAGCTAACAGCCGGATTAACTCACGTTTGCCGTATATTTTCTTGCTTTCTCGTATTGCTCATTACCTGAAAATCTTGCAGCGAGAAAACATTGGTACGACCAAAGATCGCCGCCTGCTTGAGCTTGAACTAAACAACTGGTTACGCAGTCTGGTAACCGAAATGACCGATCCTGGCGATGATTTGCAGGCTTCACACCCGCTTCGTGATGGGCGTGTTGTGGTGGAGGACATTGAGGATAACCCTGGTTTCTTCCGTGTGCGCCTGTACGCGATCCCGCATTTCCAGGTTGAAGGTATGGATGTCAGCTTGTCGTTAGTTTCACAGATGCCTAAGTCGAAATCTTAACGGCGTAATGCACAGGAGGTGCGATGAAGATCTATCGTCCGTTATGGAGCGAGGGGGCTTTTCTGGCTCCCCAACAGTTTCAGCAACAGACACGTTGGGATGCTTACGTTGCTGACGTTGTTGCTCACATGTCACTTTCATCACCGTGGGGAGTCATCAGCGCGGAGTTTGATGAAAGTGCGCTAACGGTTTCCCGTTTGAATCCCGTTAATCTGGTTGTGCGCTTTCCTGACGGTACGTTAGTGGACACAGGTATTTCAGATAACCTGCCTCCAGCGTGTGATTTATCGCATCTTACTGGCTACAGCAGCGTTGATATCGTGCTGGCATTGCCGCTACTTTCAGCTAATGGCGGTAATCTTTCATCAGGCAATGGTGTCAGCCGTCCGTGTCGTTGGCAGCAGGAATGGCTGCCGGTTCAGGATCTCTCCGGTCAGGAACGGACTGATATGGCAGTGCTGCGGCATGCTATCACCCTCCGGTATGCCCATGACGATAACAGCGCTTACCTGACTTGTCCGATAGCTTGCCTTATTCGTAATGCTCAGGGGCAGTGGGAACTGGGACGTGATTTTTTACCCCCATCGCTTTCACTCTCAGCTAGCCCCTTATTAATCAATTCGCTCAGTGATTTGGTGCATCGTATCCAGGCTCGTTGTCGCCGCCTGATGGCCTTGCGCCGAGAAAGCAACGAACGAATGGCGGATTTTGCAGTAGCAGATGTTTCGTTGTTTTGGCTGCTGAATGCGCTTAATAGCTCGGAGCCTGTTCTGAAAGAAATGCTGCAAAATCCAGGCCGTCACCCCGAACTTTTGTGGCGTGAGCTGGCGCGGTTAGCGGGCAGCCTGCTGACCTTCTCGTTAGAGAACGATGTCAGCGTTGTACCTCCATATCAGCATGCAAATCCGCAGCAGGTATTCCCGCCGCTGTTTGCACTGCTGGTGGAACTGCTGGAAGCCAGCCTGCCATCTCGTGTTGTCGCTATTGAACTGACGCAGGAGCGACAGTTCTGGTATGGCGCTCTGTCGGATGCCCGACTGCGTGAAGGTGCTGATTTTTACCTGTCCGTTCGCTCGGGTCTTCCTGCACATGTCCTCCTGGCGCAATTTCCACAGCTCTGTAAAGCAGGCAGCCGGGCGGATGTGTCAGATGTCGTCAATGTGGCACTCAGCGGTATTCCATTAAAACCGTTGACGCATGTACCCGCAGCCATCCCGTTACGACTTGAAAATCAATACTTTGCTCTTGAGATTGATCATCCAGCAGCCCAGGCCATGTTGGACGCTGGTAATTGCGCTTTCTATGTGCCGGGAACGCTGGGAGAGATTCAACTTGAGCTGTTTGCAGTATTAAGGGATTGAAATAAATGAATAAGGATATTGATCAGGTTTTCTGGCCAACCTGGCTTGCTGTCAGCCAGCTACGTGACGGGGCAGAAGTCGACGACGGAGCTGTTCTCTATCGTCGGGCCAGCCAATGGGTTGAATCTGCGCGTGAGGCATTGCGTGGTATGGGATACAGCGAACACAGCGTTGAACATATGCTTTACACACAATGTGCGTTACTGGATGAGAGCGTGTTGAACCGCAACCGGCAGGATAGCGGTTATATCACCTGGCTTGCGACACCCTTACAGGCCCGTTATTTCAATACCACCAACGCAGGGGAAGAGCTTTGGGAACGCATCCGGTCTGTACTGCATGAGCCCGTTCCTGATACCGCCGTAATAACCTGCTTTTATCGCGCAATCACGCTCGGTTTTGTGGGGCGCTATCGTGAGCAAGGTGACGAACGTCGTGAAGATGTTCTTGAGGCGCTGGCGACTCAGGCGAAGCCTTTTAAGTTAAAGCACGATGCGCCTGTAATCATGCAGGCGTCCGGTTTCTCTGGCGGTAAGCGTCGCTGGTGGCAGGCATGGATTGTCGGCGCGGTGGCGTTGGGGGCTTTATGGTTAACATTTTCTCATGTCTTACAAGGGCTGGTTGCTCAGCTTATTGGGCAGAGTTAAGACATGGCTCAGTTGCGAGGGATCGTTAACTATGTGCTGGCAGCTGTGCTGGCTTTGTTGCTGGTTTGGGGATTCAGTCCGTTAAGTGCGGGTGTCCGGGGCGGCCTGACCGTCTTTATTTTACTGTTTTCCATTCCAGGGATCGTTTATGGCTGGCGTCAATATGGCCAGTTGAGATCAGCGCGTTCCGATCATGAAGTTCCGCTGCCTCCGGAGAATTTCAGTGGGCCAGTTGTTCTGGTGTGTGGCGATAATGACCCCTTGTTTGCCGGACGCAGCGGTTCTTGCGAGAGCTCGCAGGGCTGGTATTTATCTGTCCAGTCCCCGGAGCATTACATTGCTCTGGTTCGTCAGATAGCTGCTCAGCGTCCAGGGCTTCTTATGCGCGTCTCCGTAATGCTGGCATTAACTCCGGAACGGCATACTGATGAAGATGCGCTTAAGCACATACTGCTCAGTTGGCGGCGTGTGGTGACCCAGAGTCGGCGTTGGTTATCAGGTGTACCGCCGTTTTGGTTGTGCTGTTGGTTGAATTCTCCTCAATGCAATGAGGCTGTACGCTGGTTTATTCGAACCCCTCAGGATGCAGAAGTGCAGTCGGCTACGGGATTAGACGACTTTGCTCCTTTCTCTTCGCAAGAGAGCCCAGCCCGCCATTTTCATCTTACACATGCGGTGTGGTTAGATAATTTACTGGGCTGGCTGAAGAAGGTACAAGGCGATACTGAACACCATGCTCTGCCTGTTTTCTTTGCATTACGGGTTGTATGTTTCACCTCATCAGCGGTCTGCGAAAATAACCTCTGGCAACGGCATATCATTGCTCAAACAACGCTTTCCCCTGCGTCGTCAGCAGCGCCCCCACTGCTGCCTTTTCCAGATTTAGCGTTGCCATTCTTATCCCGCGGTCGGGCGCTGACAGCATTTCAACGGACGGTGGGCATCAGTGGTCTGCTATGCGGCATTTTCATCGGAATGGCGATGGCATGCAGCTTTATCAATAACCAACATCTCATCAGGATCACAAACGATCACCTGACGCTATACCGCCAACTTAGCGGTAATCCTGCCGAGCCAAAGATTCAGGCCCAGGATCAACTTCGTCGTGATGCGCAACTGCTTGATCGCTGGTACCAGCGTGGCGAACCCCTTTCTCTTTCAATGGGATTGTATCAGGGGATGAGATTGATCCCCCCTTTGCAGGTTGCCATAAGTGGCTGGTGGTCACCCGAAAAACCGAAAGCGACTGCCCCGCAAACTGTACGTCTCGACAGTATGTCGCTGTTTGATACGGGTAAGTGGGCGCTAAAAGCGGGTTCAACAAAAGTACTCATTGGGGCTTTGGTCAATATCAAAGCCAAACCCGGGTGGCTGATAGTCATCGCCGGGCATACCGATGATGTGGGTGACGATAAATCTAATCAGTTGCTCTCTCTTAAACGCGCGGAATCTGTTCGTGACTGGATGCGAGACACCGGTGATGTCGCGGAGAGCTGTTTTGCCGTACAGGGCTACGGCGAATTACGCCCCTACAAAAACAACGATACGCCGGAGGGGCGGGCTGCCAACCGCCGTGTAGAGATCAGTCTGGTGCCGCAGGCAGATGCCTGTCGGCTGCCGGGCATGAAGGAACCGTCACCGCAAGGTGGTGACGCATTAGCGAAGTAAAAATGGAGAAAGAGTTATGGCAATTCCAGTCTACCTTTGGCTGAAAGATGATGGCGGCGCGGATATTAAAGGTTCTGTTGACGTAAAAGACCGTGTAGGCAGTATCGAAGTGGTGGCTCAGGAACATAACCTGTACATCCCTACCGATAACAATACCGGTAAGTTGACCGGTACTCGCATCCATACCCCGTTCCTTTTCACTAAGGAAATCGATGCCTCCAGCCCGTATCTGTACAAGGCTGTAACCACCGGTCAGACCCTGCGCCAGGCAGAGTTCAAATGGTATCGCATCAATGACGCGGGTCAGGAAGTGGAATACTTCAACACCACTTTGCACAACGTGAAAGTGGTGAAAGTAAACCCTGTGATGTACGACATCAAAGATCCCGCTAAAGAGAAGCATAACCACCTGGAACAAATTGAACTGCGCTACGAGAAGATCGTCTGGACGTATAAGGATGGCAACATTATCCATTCTGACGCCTGGAACGAGCGTACTACCGCGTAATGCACTAACGGATGAGGATTTCCTCATCCGTTTTTTTATGCCTTCTGCTGAGCGTCCGGGGCGGGGGTTAAGCAGAGAGTATCAACATCACTATTACCTTATGGGCATTGGATTACGGCTACGGGCGGTAGCGTGCCTGAATACAGGGAGTCAGGAAGCAAATGGAACACCATTCAGCAGTGCTATTACGACGTCTAAACCCCTATTGTGCTCAGGCGCTTGAAGCAGCGGCATCATTGTGTCAGACGCGCGCGCATGCAGAAATTACTCCCGAACACTGGTTACTGAAGTTGTTGGAGCAGGGCGAAGGCGATATTACTGTCATTGCTCGTCGTTATGAATGGGATATCGATAATCTTTGGCAGTCGCTGCTGGCACATCTGGATGTTCAGCCTCGTTCCGTGAAAAGCCGTCCGCAGTTGTCTGATGCGCTCCTCTCATTAATCCAACAAGCGTGGCTGTGTGCCGCAACGGATGAAAATTCGCAGATACGTGGTGTGCATCTGCTGATGGCACTGGTAGGAAAGCCTTCGCTACTGAAGTGTGACGGTCTGTGGCCGCTTCTGAGCGCCGGACATACTCAACTGGAACGACTCCTGCCGCTATTAAATTCCCAGTCGGATGAACGTCCTGAAAGACAGCAAGAAGCCGCTCTGGTGAAGGTTTCCCCTAATGATGAACCGCGTCCGGACCAGGCCCAGTCGACGTTGTCGCCAGCATTACAAGGCGTGCTCGATAAATTTACGCTAGACGTGACCGCGAAAGCGCGTACCGGCGATATCGACCCGGTATTTGGTCGCGATAATGAAATTCGACAAATGGTGGATGTGCTGTCCCGTCGGCGAAAAAACAACCCCATTCTTGTCGGGGAACCCGGCGTCGGCAAGACCGCTCTGGTGGAAGGACTGGCGTTGCGTATTGCTGAAGGTAACGTGCCGGATAGCCTGAAATCAGTAACATTACGCACGCTGGATCTTGGGCTGTTACAGGCAGGCGCAGGGGTGAAAGGTGAGTTTGAGCAGCGGTTGAAAAATATCATTGATGCCGTTCAACAATCGCCAACGCCTGTTCTGCTTTTTATCGATGAAGCACACACCATCATTGGGGCCGGTAATCAGGCGGGAGGCGCTGACGCAGCTAATCTGCTAAAACCCGCTCTGGCCAGAGGTGAATTACGAACTATTGCGGCGACCACATGGAGCGAATATAAACAGTATTTTGAGCGTGATGCTGCGCTGGAGCGGCGTTTTCAGATGGTTAAAGTGGATGAGCCGGATGATGACGCTGCCTGCTTAATGCTGCGTGGTCTGAAATCACGCTATGCAGAACACCATGGCGTTCACATCACCGACGAAGCGGTTAGAACCGCTGTTAAGCTCTCTCGTCGCTATCTTACCGGGCGACAATTACCTGACAAAGCCGTTGACCTGCTGGACACCGCAGGTGCAAGAGTGCGGATGAGTCTTGACACTGTTCCTGAAACCCTCACGCGTTTGAAGTCAGAGATCACCGCGCTTGAAATAGAAAAACAGGCACTACTTGAAGATATCTCCGTAGGAAATGGTCAGCATGGTGAAAGGCTGTCCAGCATTGAACAGCGTGAAAATCTTCTGCTTGTCGAGTTGGATGAACGCGAAACTCAGTATGGTCAGGAATTAGCGTTCATAGAGCAACTGCTGGCCAGCCGCCGTGATATTTCTCGTCAGGCGGAAACGGTTGAATTGCAGCAGCAGCTTAGTGTGCTTCAGCAGGGCCATCCGCTACTGTTTCCGGATGTAGACGCGCGCACCGTGGCTACGGTGATTGCCGACTGGACCGGTGTACCTTTGTCTTCATTAATGAAGGACTCCCAGACAGAATTACTGACGCTTGAAACCCAGATGGGAAATCGGGTTGTCGGCCAGGATTACGCGCTGAATACTATCGCACAGCGGTTGCGGGCATCAAAAACAGGACTTACGCCGGAAAACGGCCCACAGGGTGTGTTTTTGCTTACCGGGCCGAGTGGAACCGGGAAAACGGAGACGGCGCTGGCCCTGGCTGACATTCTGTTTGGCGGTGAAAAATCGCTGATCACAATTAATTTGTCAGAATATCAGGAGCCGCACACCGTGAGCCAGCTAAAGGGCTCACCTCCGGGATACGTGGGTTATGGTCAGGGAGGGATCCTGACCGAAGCGGTGCGAAAACGCCCCTATAGCGTGGTACTGTTGGATGAAGTAGAAAAAGCGCATCGCGACGTCATGAACCTGTTTTACCAGGTATTTGACCGTGGTTTCATGCGTGACGGCGAAGGTCGTGAAATTGATTTTCGCAACACTGTTATTTTGATGACCTCCAATCTTGGCGGCGACGCAGTGATGCAACTGCTGGAAGAACAGCCGGAAGCCACCGAGTCTGAGCTGCACGAGCTGCTGCGCCCACTTTTGCGCGACCATTTTCAGCCAGCGCTACTGGCCCGCTTCCAGACGATTATCTACCATCCGCTCAGTGAACCGGCGTTACGTACGATTGTACAAATGAAACTGGATCAGGTTAGCCAGCGATTACTGCGTCATTACGGCATCACCACAACGATATCCGAGAACCTTTTTGATGCCCTGACCGCCGCTTGCCTGCTACCGGATACGGGGGCAAGGAATATTGATAGTCTGCTCAACCAACAAATCTTGCCGGTGCTTAGCCAGCAGTTGTTAACGTATCTTTCCCGGCAGCAAAAACCTCAGCAACTCACTTTAAGTTGGAATGATGAAGAGGGAATTGAACTGATAATTGATAGCGAGTGAAAAATAAAACCCAGTGATAATTCTAGCGCTGGGTTTTACTTTGTATCGGGATATGCTTTGCGCTAAAGGACTAAATATGGATGGCGCTAAAGATCTTGCAAAAGATATGCTCGAAGCTATTAACGTTGATGATTCTGGGTTTATAGCTGCTTTGGCTAAAGGGCTTATATCATTTCCTGTGAGTATGGGATATCTGGCCTACGATTTTATGGATACAGAACATCGCAGAACGAATGAAGATGATAAATACAGGTTTGCCAGACTTCTTAATAAAGCAAAGCTAAATAAGGAGTTGATAGGTCAGGTTATTGATATCTTTATTAGTGATTTCTCTTCGCGACTGGACGTTGCTTTAATGACGGAGAAAATTGTTGGGAGTAGTGCTGGAAGGATAATTTTCTCAGAACTAACCGGCGTTAAAATTGGGGCTGTTATTTCTAATCGGTTAGTCACAGCATTTTTTTCAGGTGCTCTTATAGGCTCGCTTCTTACGTTGGGAGCGGAAGTATCCAGAGCAATCTATACATCTCGCTATCTGGCTGCAAGGAGTCCGGGTAATTATCAGAAATTGAAAGATATGGGGGATCTGGATTTGCTTTATTTTCTGATAGAAGATCTTGTTTCACCTTTTGAAAAAGCAATTGAACTTCACAATGCAAATGAAGTGTTTTTTAATGAGGTTTGCCAATGTTTTCTGGACGGTTTGGGAAGTTTAGAGAAGTAGCTATATATTTAATGTATTATTTTTCATATCTGCTAGGTAATATCTTGTGCATGTTTGGTATTGCCTTTTCTATTTGGTTTTTCTTCATTTCTGACGATGGGTTTAGATATTTATGGGGCATGGGGAATTTTTTATTGATCGTTTTAGGGTATTTTGTGATGAAATTTGGCTGGCCTCATGTGCGTAGTAATTGGGATGATTATCTGTAATTTTTTATTTAATGGGAAACTGTGCCGATCAGTTTTTATTATGATTTTATAAGCGCGTAAATATAGTTTATTAAATAGAGTTAACTCTATGAATATGGAACTAACAACATCAGGGCCTAAGCTTAACCGCTACAGCTTAACGATCCCTTCATGCCCGTATGCACTGGATGTGTTGCGTTTTGAGGGACTGGAGCAGTTAAGCGTTCTCTACCATTATTCAGTCCGTTTCATCAGTAGTATTGAGTTTGAGTTATGAAGAGCGAATGACTCTGGAGTTTAATGATGAGTAAACGTAACGATATTATTGAACCTTCCGAGTGGACATTGGATCGTAAAACAGGGCTTGTTTACAGCGAAATATTGGGATGGATAGATATAGGCCATGCACAGGGAAGTGATATTAAAAAACTACTGTCAGATATAAAACGAGATGAATCAAGCCGTGATGGTTATTATGATGTCACCTATAGCCAAAAGATGTTTGTATATCATCGCCAGTTTGGTACAGGAAAGTTTGTTAAGTGGCGTATCAAACAAGGTTTATCTGCATGTGAGAAAAACAGCGTTGCGTTAGCCATGATGATGACGACGGCACGCTTGTTTGAAAGTTTGCAATCTAATTGGTATTTTAGTTGGTATACCGACAGTGGATTTAGCGGTGAGGATCTTACCTCCGATCTTTTAGGTTTCTACCGGGCAATCCTTCCTTCAGACTATCAGTCAAGACTGAGGCTTGTCAGTAAAGAGCCGGCCCTGAGTAGATGGGATTATTATGGGCCGATAGGCAATTATAAGAATAAAGGATTTTTACCATTACTGTTTCCAGCCCCCAAGGATAACTGTGCTGTCCATAAACCCTATAAAGGGCAGCTGCCTTCATTTATGACATGGGTGCAACCGTGGAGTGATTTCACTTCTGATCGGGTAGAAATTATCACCGTGGATGGCGGTTATTATTAATTTTTGTCGAGGTGAATGGTAATGAGCTACTATAAAATAATACTGGTGATGATTGTTTTGATTTTCTTGTCACCGCTGTTAATACCCTGGCCAGATAAATTAGAATATCGGGAAAGCGATCTTTTTGACTACTATTTCTATACTGATGTTGATATCAAGCAGACTCCAAGGATATCAAATAATTATCGCTTTGAATATATTTCTCCTGATGGAAGTACACGGGAAACAAATCTTATTATTTTTCGCGGTGGTGATGTAGGAATTGTTCGTAATTATCTAACAGGTCTTGGTTTTCATCTTTATGATTATAGTGATAATGGAAGAGAAGAACTTTGGATATCAAATGATAATCGTCGATTTACTTTTTTCATTGTCACTAACAAGAAAAAAGATTTGGTCAGTTTAATAAAAACAATGCGTTGAAGGTAGGTTTTGTTCTGGAAGTGACTCTTTATAATATTACAGGGGATAAATATATGTGAATGGATGAATCACTTGACGGTGGGGTGTCATTTATATCTGAAAATACGCTAAATCGCTATCAATTGTATATCCCTTCATGTAAATCGGTACTGGATGTTATTAACTTTAATGGTACAGAGGAAATGAGTTCGCTGTATCGATACGTAGTACACTTTTCCAGCCAGGATAGCGGGAGAAATAATCGGCAGGTTGATATGAAAAGTGGTGATGTGATAACACAAAAGGAACTGGACGCAATTAATCTGCAAGCCGCGGTTAATGCCAACTGGGATGCTAACGCAGAATGTCTCAAGAATGACTATGGAGTGAGTAATGAAAAGCTCGAAGAGATCAGAGTCAGACTGCACGAACTAAACCGACAAACGGGGTTATATTAGATGAATATTGATGTGGGGACATTAGTACAGCGACTTGGTAAACCGTATCGAGAAATTTATAGCCAAGGTTTGATTTATTATAAATAAAGCCTTATGGTCCTATTGATGATGGTGAGGCCGAATTAAATATGAAACGAGAAGGGATGCTTTTAGTTTTCATGAATGATTCGAAGAAGATATTAACCGAAATAACTTTAAGGTTAGAGGATAAAGGTAAAACAGACTGGGTATTTCCCAATCCGATGCCATTTGGCTTGGAACCAGTGATGAGTCAGCAGTGGGTACGAAAACGTTTTGGATTGCCTATTATTTATGCTGATGCGGAAATAATTATGACTATCTATATAGGAGTGACAGAAGTTTACACATTACCAATTCCAGATCAAAATATCGCTATATCGTTTACTTATAACAAAGATTTATTTGTAGAAAGAGTGACTTTTTATT
This sequence comes from Citrobacter sp. A316, assembly GCF_002042945.1. Taxonomy (NCBI): domain Bacteria; kingdom Pseudomonadati; phylum Pseudomonadota; class Gammaproteobacteria; order Enterobacterales; family Enterobacteriaceae; genus Citrobacter; species Citrobacter sp. A316. Next base: position 3,776 of record NZ_MVFZ01000036.1, on the reverse strand, counting down.
CTTTAGAACGTGCTAGAGAAATTCACGCTGCACTTGAGAAAAAACGGCTGGGTGGATAATGAGTGTGAGTGCTGAGATGTTTTATTAACCCCAGACGTTAATGAATTTTGATGTACTAATTAAGCATGTTAGATGGGATTCTATTTATTAAACGGAGTTAACGCTATGAATATGAAACTAACAACATCAGGGCCTACGCTTAACCGCTACAGCTTAACGATCCCTTCATGCCCGCATAAACTGGATGTGGAGCGTTTTGAGGGACTGGAGCAGTTAAGCGTCCGTTACCATTATTCAGTCCTTTTTACCTGCAGTGCTTCAGAGCTGACAGCCGGTGTGTTCCTGAACCAGCCGGCATTGCTGACCATGAAAGGCGGGGAATTACTGCATGCTCTGCCCGTCAAGTTCGTCCACGGCGTGGTGACCCATTTCCGGCGTCTGACGGGGTCGCGCGACCAGGTCAGCTATGAAATCATCATTGAGCCTTATCTCTCCCTGCTGGATAAACAGTTCCGTACGCACCGCTTTTTTATTAATAAATCGGTCCCGGAAGTGGTGGGTGAAATCCTGCAGGAGCACGCCTTGCATGGCTGGGAGTATGAATTCACGCTGACGCAGACTTATCCGAAGCGTGAACAGATAAATCAGTATCAGGAGAGCGACCTGGCGTTTATTGAGCGTCTGCTGGCGGAAGTGGGGATATTTTACTTCTTCACGCTGCAGCCGGATACCCGGATGGAAGTGGTGCATTTTGCAGACCAGCAGAGCGCCTATGAGTTTGATAAACGGCTGGCGCTGAACAGCCCGTCAGGAATGAGCGACAGCGGGGCGGACTCCGTCTGGGGACTGAACATTCTGCACCGGGTGGCACCGGCGGGAGTGACCACAAAAGACTATAACCACCGCGAAGCGCAGAGGGTGCTGCAGTCGGCGAGGGCGGATATCACCGGCGGCGAAGGCGAGGAAATGCGCTATGGCGAGGTATATCACTATAAACCGCGCCATCTTGAAACCGGGGATGCATTCGATCCGGCGCCGGAAACCGGGAACTTCTGGGCGCGACTGGACCACGAGCGTTTTCTGGCGGAGCAGACGCTGATAACGGGTGCCAGCACGGATGCGGGGTTACGTCCGGGACAGGTGCTGACGATAACGGACAGCAGCGTGCCGTCGACGCTGCCGGACGTGCTGCAGCAGCCGGTGGTGGTGGTCCGGGCGGGGTTCAGCGGCAGCAGGAAGGATGCGCTGAGGGTGACGCTGGCGGCGGTGCCGTACAGTGAGACGCAGTGCTGGCGTCCGGCGCTGAAGGCAAGACCGAAGGTCAGCGGCACGCTGACGGCGCGGGTCAGCAGCCCGAAAAGCGGGGATATCTACGCGCATCAGACGGCGGAGGGGCTGTACCGGGTGAAGTTTGATGCAGACCAGGACAGCAAACAGCAGGGTTACGAGAGCATGCTGCTGCGCCTTGCCAAACCCTACGGCGGCGACACTTATGGTATTCACTTCCCGCTAATACAGGGCACAGAAGTGGCGGTGGCGTTCCATGAAGGGGACCCGGACCGGCCCTATATAGCGCATGCGTTGCATGACTCCCGGCATCCGGACCACGTGACACAGGCAAACCACACCCGCAACGTCATCCGCACACCGGCGAACAACAAGCTGCGCATGGAGGACAAACGGGGTGAGGAGCACGTCAAACTCAGTACCGAGTATGGCGGGAAGACGCAGCTTAATCTGGGGCATAACGTGGATGCGGGGCGTGCGCTGCGGGGAGAGGGATTTGAACTGCGTACAGACCAGTGGGGAGCTATTCGGGCTGGGAAGGGGATCTTTATCAGTGCCGATCGTCAGGAACTGGCTGGAGGTTTGCAGTTAGATATGCATGAAGCAGTAGCTAACTTACAAGCTGCGCTTCAGGATGCGAAAGGTATTCGCTCTGCGGCAGAAAAAGCGAAAGCAGAACTGGCTGATATAGAGAGGCAAAAAGCATTGTTGATGGAGTCTATGACAGATCTCAAGAAACAGGCTTTACTTTTCTCTGCCCCTGCTGGTATAGCGCAGGTAACTCCCGCCAGTATCCAACTTTCATCAGGTGAGAATGTCATTGTGACCTCTGGAGCGGACACAGATGTCAGTGTCGCTAAAAAATTCCGCCTTAGTGTGAAAGAAACAATAAGTCTTTTCGCTCAGTGGATGGGGATTAAGATTTTCGCCAGCAAAGGAAAAGTGGAAATTCAGGCGCAGGGAGATGCAATGGATCTGCTGGCAAAAAAAACGCTAAGTATAGCCAGCAAGGATGAGCAGGTGATCATTACCGCAGCGACAGAGTTAGTGCTCAGTTGTGGTGGAGCATATATCAGGCTTAAAGATGGTGAAATAGAAGTAGGGGCACCTGGCAACGTTCGCGTAAAGAGTATTGGAATTCAAAAAATGGCGCCTGCAATATTGAACGCCAGCATAGAGCTACCGGACCCTTGCGCCACTGCCATTGATGCTGCGGGTGGTACACAAAGCCCTACAGTCACGCTGGGTTGATGGAGGGCCAATAATGAAGGAATCTTTAATAACTTATGATTACTCCTTACAGGCAATGCAAAATCAGGGGGATTATATTGGTGAGGAAATATTTAATCGTTTTAGAACTCTAAATAGAAATTGCATATTAATGATTGATGCTGCAATTATAAGGTTGAGGAATCAAGATTCATCATTCTACAACCAAATAATAGATAGAGGGGTTGTGAGGGTGCCAGTTGCTAATCGTTATCTAACCTCAGAATTTGAGCCATGTTTGGTATCACTGGATTTATCTTTACCTGAGGATTGTAAAATACTACATGAAAGTATTATGCAAGCCCTGAAAGAGATCGAACCTAATGAGATACTGCTGGGTAAGGGTAGGATGATTTGTGGTTGGCTTACTTGTGCAGAAGATATTATAAATCTCGCTGCCTACCTGGGAAAAGTCGCTATCCAACAGCGTGATGGTAAAGATGTTTTGCTTCGGTATTATGACCCTGCAATTATGATCTCTCTTTTATCTATTCTGGATGATTGGCAACAACAACGTTTGCTAGGACCAGTTGAAGTGTGGAGTTTTATTGATGGCGATGGGCAGTTTATTAATAAAATAAATCAGACTGACAATCAACCTCGGCTTTCATATACGCTCTCGCTGAGTGCTGATAATTGGCATGATATGAATTTTATAGGTATAAAAAATAGGATTATCTGTAATTATCGCTTGGCGCATTTGAGCAGTAAACGTTTCACGGAATCAGCAGTGTTTAAACTATTGCAGCAGTCACTTAAAAGAGCCGGGTTGTGCGCTTTTTCTGATGAAGAAGATCTTATTAAGTGGGGAGAGTGTTCAATTAATATTGCTCCAGAGTTTTATAACCATAGTTTTATTAAAAAATTGCTTGAAATAAGCAGCCTAAGTGAGAAGAGAAATTTTACTCAAATCATCTCCCATGTCACAGAACAGCAATGGAATGAAATTCGCGCAGATCATTAATTAAGCGATTTACAGTTCGAATATGCAGGAGAACAGGGATGAAAAATCATAAATGTGACTGTATGTCACAGGGACCGGCATTACTGCCCGTACGCTATGCGGTGGTTCCTGAATATATTCAGGAAGCACTGCCGGCGTGGGCAAAACCAGGAGCGTCGTCTTATCCGGCAGAAAGTGAAAATTATCACTATGCGCTGCGTGCGATGCGCAGGGGCTATATCTATATCTACTATCCATACCTGACGGACTGGGAAGC
>NZ_MVFZ01000035.1:0-25693 GCF_002042945.1 Citrobacter sp. A316 | reverse complement strand
TCTTATAAAGAATATCTACACTGCTATATGTTGGCAACTGAAAATGAAATCTCCATTGATGAACTATTAATTGCTGGCATGAAAAATAGAATGCCAGCGATGCCTCGTATCAGCAAGTGGGTATATTCCATCTATAAGTTGTGGGCGGTGTATATTTTACTTATGATTTTTTTTATATTGGGTGGTTTTATACTTTATCCAATATTAAAATTTATAATTGCAGTATGTGGGAAAATAAAAACAAAAAAACGCTACCTAACTAACAAAAATGGCTTCTACTACTTTTCATTCTCAGAAATAGGGACGGAACAAGTCATTACTTATTTCAAGAAAAATAAATCAACTGAAAATGAATTAAACATTATACAGTCATTTCATTATATGAAGTTGTTTCATATTATGAAATTTTCAAAAGCATGTTACTTAGTATATCTACGTTTTTATATTTTTTTAAGTCTGTCAATCATCTTAAATGGGTCCTTCAAATATACACTGCCCCATCATGGTTTCTTGTAGCAATAGCACTGAATAAGATACAAGGAGAAATTGTAAGTAGCGAACACTATGATCGCTGGGCGGTACTGATTGATGTTATATCTGGCAAAAAAAAGAACCGATATACTCTTGTGCAGCATGGTTCTTTAAAAGCACTTGATTCAAATGCCTACTTGGCTTTTCAAATACCATATAAATTGAAGCATGTAGGTAAAATAGTAGTATTCGATGAACTAGAGTATAAGTTTTTCTCTGACAAAATATTAGATCCAAGTTTAACTGAAATTATAGAAGTGGAATATAGCAAACCTGAATTATCTCTGTCTCAGGTGACATCTAGTCAGCTAACATTGCTTTTCATTGGACACTCATTGTGTGAGAAAGAGCAACTGAGGATTTGTTCTCAAATAAATAGAAAAATTAATAACTGTACTATTTATTATAAAGAACATCCTAAGGCAAGAGCCTCCTTAGAAGTCAGAAATTTTAACTTCAATTTTATTACAGATGATAGATTTTTTCCTGATGTAGATATAGTAATTTCATATCCATCAACTCTTGCTTATCAATATGAAGAAAAGGGAATACCGGTTTTATTTCATGGGCTACATGTAGTACACTCAGATGAAGTTGATGAAATTGTTGCGAAAGTTATTTTAAATTGGGGTAAATATGAAGAGTCAAAATTATAAAATTTGTAGCAGCTGTATTATGGATACATCTGATCCTAATATAGTCTTTGATGAAAGAGGAGAGTGCGATTATTGCAATAATTTCAAGAATAACATATTGCCAAATTGGAATTTTGGGGTAGTCAATGGAGATGGCCTTAAGAATCTTGCTGCAGAAATAAAGGAAGATGCTAAAGGTAATGATTTTGATTGTATTATAGGCCTTTCAGGGGGACTAGATAGCTCATATGCTGCATATATTGCAAAAGAAAAGATGGGGCTTCGCCCGTTATTATTCCATGTTGATGCTGGCTGGAATACAGATCAGGCAGTTGGTAATATTGAAAAACTTATTGAAGGACTTGGGTTAGATCTTTATACAGAGGTGGTAAACTGGGAGGAAATGAAGGATCTTCAACTATCTTTCCTGAAATCAGGAATTCCAGATCAAGATTTAGTTCAGGACGCTTCGTTCTTTTCATCTTTATATAAGTTTGCTAGACAACATAAAATTAAACATGTTATTACTGGTTCAAATTTCTCTACTGAGTGTTGTCGTGAACCAGAAGAATGGGGAGGGTATTTAGGTATTGATACTCTATTATTTAATGATATCCACAGACAGTTTGGAACACGGCCATTAAATACATTCCCCTTGGTGGATATATTGGTCTATAAGCTCTTTTACCAGAAAATTCTTGGTATGAAAGTGCACCATCCATTGAATTTAGTTCCTTTCAATAAGAAGGATGCTGAAAATGAACTTAGTGAAAAATTTGGCTGGCAAACCTTCCAGCATAAACATCATGAGTCCCGTTTCACTCGCTTCTATGAAGATTATTGGCTGCCGCGTAGATTTGGTTATGAGAAACGGAGAGCTCATTTCTCAAGCTTAATTATGACAGGCCAGATGACTCGAGAACAAGCTCTTGAGAGGCTTTCAAAACCAGAAATGGATGAACATTTTCTTGAGCAAGAGTTTGAGTATGTTGCTCATAAACTTGGTATTAGTGTTGAAGAGTTGCAAGAGCTATTTACTATGCCCAAAAAAACCTACAAAGATTATAAAAATAAACGTTGGTTGATTGGTTTAGGTGCAAATGTTCTACGTACACTTGGATTGGAAAAACGGTATTTCAGATGATCAAAATTATTGATTATGGTATTGGAAATATACAAGCATTCCTAAATGTATATAAGCGACTAGGCATTAATGCAGATGTTGCTCGTTCCGTCGATGATATTAAAAGTGCTACGCATTTAATACTACCTGGAGTTGGCGCTTTTGACCAGGCCATGACTCTTTTTAATAACTCAGGTTTACGAGATAGTATTGAAAAGCGTATTTTTGAGGAAAAGATTCCAATTATTGGTATTTGTGTAGGTATGCAGATGCTTGCGACCTCTAGTGAGGAGGGGAGCATGCCTGGTTTAGGATGGATTCCAGGTACAGTTCGAGCATTCAGCAGCAATATCTTGTCAAAAAACCTCCCTATGCCGCACATGGGGTGGAATAATCTAATTAAGAAAGTAAATGCATCATTGCTGAAAGGTTTTGAAGAAGAACCTTCTTTTTATTTTTTACACTCATTCTATTACGAATGTGATGATGCAGGTGATGTATTAGCAACTGCCGAATATGGCCATGATTTTCATTGTATTATTGGTAGGAACAACATATATGGTATTCAATGTCATCCAGAGAAAAGCCATTCGTCAGGTTGTAAACTATTAAAAAATTTCGCAGAGATCTAATAACATGCTTAGACCAAGAATCATACCCTGTTTACTTATCCACGATTCTGGCTTAGTCAAAACAGTTAATTTTAAATCCCCGAAGTATGTAGGTGATCCAATTAACGCCGTCAAAATTTTCAATGAGAAAGAAGCTGATGAATTGATGGTCCTTGATATTGATGCGACGTCCATGGGGTTAGAACCTAATTATGATTTAATAAAAAAACTCGCAGCGGAATGTCGTATGCCTTTGTGCTATGGAGGAGGGGTAACCAGTGCAGCACAGGCTGCAAAAATTATCTCTCTTGGTGTTGAAAAGGTATCAATAAGTGCAGCTGCCGTTGAAAATCCAAATCTTGTCAGAGAGTTAGCAGAAGCAGTTGGTAAACAAAGTGTTGTTGTTGTGCTGGATGTTATCAAACGAAAAGGTCTTTTCTCAAAAGGATATGAGCTTTCGACTAGGAATAACACCAGGACGCATAAAATCGATCCTATCTCGTTTGCACAAGAAATGGCTGCTTTGGGTGCGGGTGAAATTGTCATCAATTTTATAGATAATGATGGTGTTATGGGGGGATATGATGTGACATATTCCTCGACTATCAAATCTCAAATAAACGTTCCTGTTACATTTCTCGGTGGGGCGGGTAGTTATGAACATCTTTCCGAATTGATTGACCAATGTGGCATCGTTGGGGCAGCGGCTGGTAGTCTTTTTGTATTTAAAGGGAAGTATAGAGCGGTATTGATAAGCTATCCTACACCTGAACAGAAAGATATGATTTGTAATGGTTTAATAAAAAATTATTAATAAGGGTTTACGATGTTTAAAGATAAAATACTATTGATTACTGGTGGTACCGGGTCTTTTGGTAATGCTGTATTGAATCGTTTTCTTTCCACAGATATAAAAGAAATTCGGATTTTTTCTCGCGATGAAAAGAAACAAGATGATATGCGGAAAAAATATAATAATCAAAAGTTGAAGTTTTATATTGGTGATGTCAGAGATTACCGTAGTATTTTGAATGCGACTCGTGGTGTTGATTTTATATATCATGCAGCAGCACTTAAGCAGGTTCCATCATGTGAATTTCATCCTATGGAGGCTGTTAAAACTAATGTCCTTGGTACGGAAAATGTTCTTGAAGCAGCTATAGCGAATGAAGTGAAAAGGGTTGTATGTCTAAGTACTGATAAAGCTGTATACCCGATCAACGCAATGGGTATTTCAAAAGCTATGATGGAAAAGGTTATGGTTGCGAAATCCCGTAATGTTGATCGCAACAAAACAGTAATATGTGGTACCCGTTATGGGAATGTTATGGCATCTCGCGGTTCAGTGATTCCATTATTTGTTGATCTTATTAAAGCCGGAAAGCCACTTACAATTACTGACCCTAATATGACCCGTTTTATGATGACTCTTGAGGATGCAGTAGATTTAGTTCTTTATGCATTCGAACATGGTAATAATGGCGATATCTTTGTACAAAAAGCTCCTGCTGCAACTATCGAAACATTAGCAATTGCTTTAAAGGATTTACTAAATGTTGCGAATCATCCAGTAAATATTATTGGTACACGTCATGGTGAGAAATTATTTGAAGCTCTGCTTAGTCGAGAAGAAATGATCGCTGCTGTAGATATGGGAGATTATTACCGCGTTCCACCAGATCTTCGTGACCTTAATTATGGAAAGTATGTAGAACAAGGTGATAGCCGCATATCTGAGGTTGAAGATTATAACTCTCATAATACTCAAAGGTTGGACATTGAAGGCATGAAAGCTCTCTTGCTCAAATTGGCCTTCATTCGAGCGCTTCGTGCTGGTGAACAATATGACCTGGATTCATGATATGAGAATATTGATTACTGGTGCAAATGGTTTTATTGGTCGTAATTTATGTTTGAGGCTTGAGGAACTCGGTTATAAGAATCTCATCAGAATTGATCGAGATTCAACAAATCAAGATCTTGAACGCGGTTTACAGGATGCTGATTTTATTTATCACTTAGCTGGTATCAATAGACCTAAGACTGATGATGAATTTATTTCTGGAAATAGTGATTTAACTAAGTACATAGTTGAGTATCTCCTTTCTATTGAAAAGAATACACCAATTATGCTAAGTTCTTCGATACAAGCAGAACTTGATAATGCTTATGGATTAAGCAAAGCTATAGCTGAAAGACATATCGAAAAGTATGCCGCTATTAGTGGTTCTCCATATTATATTTTCAGATATCCAAACGTTTTTGGTAAATGGTGCCAGCCAAACTATAATTCTTTTGTAGCGACTTTTTGCCATAACATTGCCAATGATATTGACATTACTATCAATGATGCATCAGCGCCAGTCAATCTGGTTTATATTGATGATGTTTGTACTGATGCGATAGCTCTTCTCTCTGGGACGGTTGAAAGCGGATATAAAGTTGTTGCGCCAATTTATTCAACTACAGTTGGTGAAGTTGCAGAATTAATTTATAGCTTCAAAAATAGCCGTTCCACCCTTACCACAGAAGCTGTCGGGACGGGATTTACCCGTGCATTGTATTCTACATGGCTGAGTTATCTACCAGCAGAGAAATTTGCGTACAAGGTACCTTCTTATGGGGATGCTCGCGGAGTCTTTTGTGAGATGCTGAAAACGCCTACAGCGGGGCAGTTTTCATTTTTTACTGCTCACCCAGGTATTACGCGTGGCGGACACTACCATCACAGTAAAAATGAGAAATTCTTGGTCATTCGAGGTCAGGCATGCTTTAAATTTGAACATGTGATTACCGGTGAGCGATATGAACTGAAAGTTTCATCTGATGAGTTTAAGATTGTTGAAACAGTCCCTGGTTGGACACATGACATTACAAATATTGGAACTGATGAATTAATAGTCATGCTCTGGGCAAATGAAATTTTCAACCGTGATGAGCCTGATACTATTGCGAGACCTCTATAATGAAAAAATTAAAAGTTATGTCTGTTGTTGGGACCCGCCCTGAGATTATCCGTTTGTCGAGAGTTCTTGCTAAGCTTGATGAACACTGCGATCATATTCTTGTCCATACTGGTCAAAATTATGATTACGAATTAAATGAAGTATTTTTTAATGACTTGGGTGTTCGAAAACCTGATTATTTTTTAAATGCAGCGGGTAAAAATGCGGCGGAAACTATTGGCCAGGTTATTATTAAGGTAGATGAAGTATTAGAAATCGAAAAACCTGAAGCAATGCTGGTGTTGGGAGATACTAATTCATGTATTTCTGCCATTCCGGCCAAACGTCGTAAAGTGCCTATTTTTCATATGGAAGCAGGTAACCGTTGTTTCGATCAACGCGTGCCTGAAGAAACCAACAGGCGTATTGTTGACCATACGGCTGATATCAATATGACCTACAGTGATATTGCTCGTGAATATCTCTTAGCTGAAGGTATCCCTGCTGATCGGATCATAAAAACTGGTAGCCCCATGTTTGAGGTACTTTCATATTATATGCCCCAAATTGATGATTCAGATGTACTCTCGCGTTTGAATCTACGGTCTGGTGAATTCTTTGTTGTCAGTGCGCATCGTGAAGAGAATGTTGATTCTCCTAAACAGCTCGTAAAACTTGCGAACATTCTAAACACTATTGCTGAAAAATATAATCTTCCAGTAATTGTTTCCACACATCCACGGACACGTAACCGAATCAATGAACAAGGAATTGAATTTCATCCAAATATAAATCTACTGAAACCACTGGGTTTTCATGATTATAACCACTTGCAGAAAAACTCACGTGCTGTGCTTTCAGATAGCGGCACTATCACTGAAGAGTCATCCATCATGAATTTCCCTGCGATAAACATTCGGGAAGCGCACGAGCGTCCGGAGGGCTTTGAAGAAGCATCCGTCATGATGGTGGGGTTGGAGTGTGAGCGCGTATTACAGGCGCTGGACATTCTGGCAACACAACCGCGTGGCAAAGTCCGTCTTTTACGTCAGGTTAGTGATTACAGCATGCCGAATGTATCGGATAAAGTTGTTAGAATTGTTCACTCTTACACGGATTATGTTAAGAGAGTTGTCTGGAAAGAATATTGATGAAACTTGCTTTAATCATAGATGATTACCTTCCCAACAGTACTCGTGTTGGTGCAAAAATGTTCCATGACCTGGCTCAAGAATTTATTCATCGTGGGCACGATGTTACGGTAATTACTCCTGATACGGGCATGCAAGAAGATATTTCTTTTGATACCTTTCAGGGGGTCAAAACATGGCGTTTTAAAAGTGGACCGCTCAAGGATGTAAGTAAAATTCGGCGAGCGATCAATGAAACACTTTTGTCTTATCGCGCGTGGAAAGCCATCAAAAATCGGGTAAATAAAGAGACCTTTGATGGGGTGGTTTATTACTCACCTTCTATATTCTGGGGGTATTTAGTTAAAAAAATAAAGTCTCGTTGCCAATGTCCAGCCTATCTTATTTTAAGAGATATGTTTCCCCAATGGGTAATTGATGCAGGGATGCTTAATGCAGGTTCCCCCATAGAACGCTATTTTCGTCTTTTTGAAAGAATATCTTATCGTCAGGCTAACCGTATTGGACTTATGTCTGATAAGAATCTTGAGGTTTTTCGGATGACAAATAAGGGCTATCCGTGCGAAGTTCTTCGTAATTGGGCATCCCTAACACCAACGGTCTTACCCAAGGATTATATACCACTGCGTAAGCGACTTGGCCTTGAAGATAAAATCATTTTCTTCTATGGTGGAAACATCGGTCATGCACAGGATATGGCAAACTTGATGCGCCTTGTGAGAAATATGGCGGCATATCCGCAGGCTCATTTCCTTTTTATTGGCCAGGGTGATGAAGTTGAATTAATTAATTCCTTGGCTGCTGAGTGGGCATTGACGAATTTTACCTATTTGGCCTCGGTTAATCAGGATGAATTTAAATTCATTTTATCAGAAATGGATATAGGCTTGTTTTCTCTTTCCGCTAAACACTCCTCCCATAATTTCCCCGGTAAGTTGCTGGGTTATATGGTTCAGTCTCTGCCTATTTTAGGTAGCGTGAATGCTGGAAATGATTTGCTTGATATCGTCAATCAAAATAACGCTGGATTAATACATGTCAATGGTGAGGATGATAAACTATGCCAATCTGCGCTGTTAATGCTGAATGATGTTAATGTTCGCCGCCAACTTGGTTTAGGCGCAAATATGTTGTTGAAAGCGGAATTCTCTGTTGAGTCTGCAGCGCAGACGATAGAAATGAGACTGGAGGCATACAATGCGGTTAGTTGATAATAACCAAATTGACGAATTATACGATCAAGCCGAGCAATCAGAACGTTTGCGCTCCCATCTTTTGATGCATGAATCGCATCAAGAAAAGGTACAGCGGTTACTCATTGCATTAGTCAAGGGCAGCTATGTGGAACCACATTATCACGAACTACCTCATCAGTGGGAAATGTTCATTGTTTTGCAGGGGCAACTGCAGGTTTGTTTGCATAGTAAAAATGGCGAAGTTATAAAGCAATTTGTTGCAGGAGAGAATACCGGAATTAGTATTGTGGAGTTTTCTCCAGGAGATATACACAGTGTTGAATGCCTGTCTCCGCGCGCGCTTATGATGGAAGTGAAAGAAGGACCATTCGACCCTTCTTTTGCAAAATCGTTCGTGTGATGCCTGTTTGAACGCATCTTCCGCTATCTGCCCAAGCTAAACATGAGTTAACATCTATACCACATTTTAAGCCGCGCACATGCTGCGCGGTGACCACACCTGACAGGAGTATGTAATGTCCAAGCAACAGATCGGCGTCGTCGGTATGGCTGTGATGGGGCGCAACCTGGCGCTCAACATCGAAAGCCGTGGTTATACCGTCTCAATCTTCAACCGCTCTCGCGAGAAAACTGAAGAAGTTGTTGCCGAGAACCCGGGTAAGAAACTGGTTCCTTATTACACGGTGAAAGAGTTCGTCGAGTCTCTTGAAACCCCACGTCGTATCCTGTTAATGGTGAAAGCGGGTGCTGGCACTGATGCTGCTATTGATTCCCTGAAGCCGTACCTGGACAAAGGTGACATCATCATTGATGGCGGTAACACTTTCTTCCAGGACACTATCCGTCGTAACCGTGAACTGTCTGCTGAAGGCTTTAACTTCATCGGCACCGGCGTTTCCGGTGGTGAAGAAGGTGCCCTGAAAGGCCCATCTATCATGCCTGGCGGCCAGAAAGAAGCGTATGAGCTGGTTGCGCCTATCCTGACCAAGATTGCTGCGGTTGCTGAAGATGGCGAACCATGTGTAACTTATATCGGCGCTGACGGTGCGGGTCATTACGTGAAGATGGTGCACAACGGTATCGAATATGGCGATATGCAGCTGATTGCTGAAGCCTATTCTCTGCTTAAAGGCGGCCTTAATCTGTCTAACGAAGAGCTGGCAACCACTTTTACCGAGTGGAATGAAGGCGAGCTAAGTAGCTACCTGATTGACATCACCAAAGACATCTTCACCAAAAAAGATGAAGAGGGTAAATACCTGGTGGATGTGATCCTGGACGAAGCGGCGAACAAAGGCACCGGTAAATGGACCAGTCAGAGCTCTCTGGATCTGGGTGAACCGCTGTCGCTGATCACCGAATCCGTATTCGCTCGCTACATCTCTTCTCTGAAAGACCAGCGCGTTGCGGCATCTAAAGTGCTGTCTGGTCCGCAGGCTAAACTGGCTGGTGATAAAGCAGAGTTTGTTGAGAAAGTTCGTCGCGCGCTGTACTTGGGTAAAATCGTTTCCTACGCGCAGGGCTTCTCTCAACTGCGCGCTGCGTCTGACGAATACAACTGGGATCTGAACTACGGTGAAATCGCGAAGATCTTCCGCGCGGGCTGCATCATTCGCGCGCAGTTCCTGCAGAAAATCACTGACGCTTATGCTGAAAATAAAGGTATCGCAAACCTGCTGCTGGCTCCGTACTTTAAAAATATCGCTGACGAATATCAGCAAGCGCTGCGTGATGTAGTGGCTTATGCTGTGCAGAACGGCATTCCGGTACCGACCTTCTCTGCAGCGGTAGCCTACTACGACAGCTACCGTTCTGCGGTACTTCCGGCTAACCTGATCCAGGCCCAGCGTGACTATTTCGGTGCGCACACGTATAAACGCACAGATAAAGAAGGTGTATTCCACACCGAATGGATGGAGTAAGTCTTCTGACGTGCACTAGCCCGGTTTTTTTGACCGGGCTTTTTTTTATCTCGAATTCTATTGATTTAAGTTGATTGCTTAATCTTTTCTTAATATTCCTGGCGTACTCTGATAAAGAAAATCTTAATTGTTTTGGCCTTCGTTGACTTGATATTCAAAAAAAAGTTAAAACATTATCCTCTTATCAAGATGTACGGCATCATGATTAAATATTAAGATAATACTGAGAGCATGAAATGAAAATCGCCATTTCTGGTACTGGGTATGTTGGTCTGTCAAATAGCCTTCTTATCGCCCAACATCATAAGGTCATTGCTCTGGACATTGTTCCCTCACGTGTCGAGATGCTAAATAATCGGATGTCTCCGATAGTTGATCAAGAAATTGAACAGTATCTGCAATCAAAAGATATAAAATTCGAGGCTACACTAGATAAATATTACGCTTATCAGAGTGCAGAGTTTGTCATTATTGCAACCCCAACAGACTACGATCCTAAAACTAATTACTTTGATACTAGCAGTGTCGAGTCAGTCATACAGGATGTTATTGAAATAAATCCAGATGCCTTAATGATAATAAAATCGACAGTTCCTGTCGGTTTTACTCAATCAATGCGTCAAAAATATAGCTCAGATAATATCATCTTCTCCCCTGAATTCCTGCGTGAGGGTAAAGCTCTATACGACAACCTGCACCCATCTCGTATCGTTATTGGTGAACGTTCCGAACGTGCCGAGCGCTTTGCCTGGTTGCTGCAGGAAGGAGCGGTGAAGAAGGATATCCCGACCTTATTTACCGACTCGACTGAAGCCGAAGCCATCAAGTTGTTCGCTAACACCTATCTGGCCTTACGTGTGGCCTACTTTAACGAACTGGACAGCTATGCCGAAAGCCTTGGTCTGAACTCACGGCAGATTATTGAAGGCGTGTGTCTGGATCCCCGTATCGGTAATCACTACAATAACCCGTCATTCGGCTATGGTGGCTACTGCCTGCCGAAAGATACTAAGCAGCTGTTGGCGAATTATGCATCTGTGCCAAATAACATTATTGGTGCAATCGTTGATGCAAACCGGACGCGCAAAGACTTTATCGCAGACTCTATTCTTGCCCGTCAACCTAAAGTAGTTGGCGTATACCGTTTAATTATGAAAAGCGGTTCCGATAATTTCCGGGCATCATCTATTCAGGGCATTATGAAGCGTATTAAAGCCAAGGGGGTATCTGTTATTATTTATGAACCCGTCATGGTAGAGGATGAGTTTTTCCACTCTCGGGTAGTGCGTGATCTTAATGCGTTCAAAAATGAAGCAGATATTATTATTTCCAACCGCATGGTGTCAGAATTAGCTGATGTCGCCGATAAAGTATATACCCGCGATTTGTTTGGTAGTGATTAATCTCATCTCCATAAAAAGGCCTTATAAAAGGCCTTTTTGTTTTAATCAGGTCAGTGATTAAACTTTGTAGCAATCACGGCGCCAGTTAACAAAGTTCTTAACCACAACTTTAACTGTTGTTTCAGGCGTAAAAACAATAACATCGCTACAGTGCTTTAGTGTCTGCGTTGGTTTCCAGTACATTACCTGGCTGTAATGGTAGCTTTTTTTGTCGCTTCAATACTCAGCCATCTTCCAAAGCCTGGATACAGGCTATTAGCTCAACTGGTTAGCTATTGCTGATATTGTCGACGCGATAGGGTGCAATGCTGACTGTAGGCGTGCCCGTTTCTACGGTCCATTGCTGTCTACATCAATCCACTTATGTTTAATCGTATCGTTTTTCAGTAGTGATTGAAATACCAATCAAAATCCCTGAAACAATTTGATTTTTTTATCATTAATCCTATGGCATTGCCTCAATTTATAGCTAAACTGATTCCAGTTTAAGTCTTTCCTTATCTAGGGTTTCTATGTCTGTAAGTGATAACAACATGTCCGGGCGCAGTCACGATCCGGAACAGATTGATTTGATTGATTTACTGGTACAGTTATGGCGTGGGAAAGTAACAATCGTTATCGCGATTGTTATTGCCATAGTGCTTGCTGTGGGCTATCTGGCAGTTGCTAAGGAGAAATGGACCTCAACAGCCATTATTACTCAACCGGATGTGGGTCAGATAGCCACCTATAACAACGCCCTCAATGTGTTGTATGGTGCCAGCGCCCCCAAGGTTACTGAGCTGCAGACAAACGTGGTTGGTCGTTTCAGTACCTCTTTCTCTGCATTGGCTGAAACGCTTGATAATCAGGAAGAACCACAGAAACTGTCAATTGAACAGTCTGTTAAAGGTCAACCGCTGCCGTTGGCGGTTTCTTATGTGGGTAGCTCACCAGAAGACGCCCAGCGTCAGCTTGCTGAATATATTCAACAAACAGATGAAAAAGTTGCTAAAGAGCTGGGGCTTGACCTGATAGATAATATCAAGTTGCAAACCACCACGTTGCAAGACTCTCTGAAAACACAGGAAGTAGTCGCTCAGGAGCAAAAAGATCTGCGAATTAAGCAAATTCAGGAAGCGCTGCGTTATGCAGAGCAGGCCGGGGTGACTAAGCCGCAAATTCAGCAGACGCAGGATGTGACGCAGGACAGTATGTTCCTGTTGGGTAGTGATGCCCTGAAGTCCATGATTGAGCACGAATCTACACGCCCTTTGATATTGTCTGATAACTACTTTCAGACCAAACAAAAGCTGTTGGATATCGAAAATCTTAAGCTTGAAGGGAGTGAGTTACACGCCTACCGTTATGTGATGAAACCAACGTTACCGATTCGTCGTGACAGTCCGAAAAAAGCGATTACCCTCGTGCTGGCGGTTCTGCTTGGTGGGATGATTGGTGCCGGTGTGGTGCTGGGGCGAAATGCTCTGCGTGGTTACAAAGCCAAAGCTGAGTAAGTTTGAACCTGACAACAAAAAACCGGGCAGCGCCCGGTTTTTTCATATCTGCAACTTACTGATGACGCTTACGTAAATTCTCAATCACCGTCGTCAGGTCGAGGTCCTGGTCTTGCAGCAGCACCAGCAGGTGATACATGAGATCAGAGGCTTCATTTGTCAGCTCAAAACGGTCGTTCACCGTCGCGGCCAGGGCGGTTTCTACGCCTTCTTCACCCACTTTCTGCGCGATGCGTTTAGTGCCGCTGGCATACAGCTTCGCAGTGTAGGAGCTGGCCGGGTCAGCGGTTTTACGTTCGGCTAACAGTTGCTCAAGCTGATACAGGAACAGCCACTGGTGGTTAGTGTCGCCAAAGCAGCTTGAGGTGCCTTTATGGCAGGTTGGGCCAATCGGGTTAACCAGCACCAGCAGAGTGTCGTTGTCGCAGTCAGGCGCAATGCTCACCACATTCAGGAAGTGACCGGAGGTTTCTCCTTTGGTCCACAGGCGCTGTTTGGTCCGCGAGAAAAAGGTCACTTTGCCGTTTTCGAGCGTTTTATCCAACGCCTCCGGGTTCATATAACCCAGCATCAATACTTCACCGGAAACCGCATGCTGCACGATGACTGGCATCAGTCCGTCGGTTTTTTCCCAGTCCAGCTCGCGGCATTGTTGCTTCGTTAACATATCCTGATCTCCACGCCCTGTGTTGCCAGGTACGCTTTTAATTCGCCAATATTGATAATTTGCTTGTGGAAGACGGAGGCGGCAAGCGCGCCGTCAACGTCGGCATCCCGGAAAGCTTCCAGGAAGTGTTCCATGGTGCCCGCACCGCCGGAGGCAATCAGTGGTACGTGGCAAACGTCACGCACTTTTTTCAGTTGCTCCAGGTCATAACCGTTACGTACGCCGTCCTGATTCATCATGTTCAGGACGATTTCGCCCGCGCCGCGTTTTTGGACTTCCTGCACCCAATCCAGTGTTTCCCACTGCGTGACGCGGGTACGGCTTTCATCCCCGGTATACTGATTAACGTGATATTTGCCGGTGTCCGCGTCATACCAGGTATCAATGCCCACCACGATGCACTGCACGCCAAAGCGATCCGCCAGACGGGTGATAAGTTCCGGTTCGGCCAGCGCCGGGGAGTTGATGGAGATTTTATCCGCCCCGAAAGAGAGGATACGTGCCGCATCGTCGATGGATTTAATGCCACCGGCAACACAGAATGGAATATCGATCACTTCCGCCACGCGCGATACCCAGCTTTTATCCACTACGCGTCCATCGCTGGAAGCGGTGATATCGTAGAACACCAGTTCATCTGCGCCTTCATCGGCATAGCGTTTTGCCAGCGGGACGATGTCACCAATAATCTCGTGATTACGGAACTGGACGCCTTTTACCACCTGCCCGTTACGAACGTCCAGACAAGGAATTATGCGTTTTGCCAGCATTGAATGGCCTCCTCAACGGTGAACTTTCCTTCCAGCAGGGCTCGTCCGACGATCACTCCGCGAACTCCGGTCCCGCGCAGGGCCGCTACGTCCTCGATTCCGCCAATGCCGCCAGATGACTGAAACGCGACCTGCGGGTATTTGGCGCACACTTCTTCATACAGCGCGACGTTTGAGCCGGCCAGCGTGCCGTCGCGGGAGATATCGGTGCACAGCACGTGCTTCAGGCCGACGGGTAAATAGGTCTCAACCAGTTCTTCCAGTGAAACCCCGGAATCTTCCTGCCAGCCGCTGACCGCAACCTGTTTATTACCGTGATCGTCAATACGAACGTCCAGCGCCAGCACCAGCGCGTCGGCACCAAAACGAGCAAACCAGCTTTTGACTATCTCGGGGGATTTTACCGCTGTCGAACCCACCACCACGCGCGCCACACCTGCGTCAAGAAGCGCCGCCACGTCCGCTTCCGTACGTACGCCGCCGCCAACCTGTACCGGAACATTGACGCCAGCGACCAGCGTTTTGATCAGCGGGATTTGCCGCTGCGCCGGATCTTTCGCGCCGGTTAAATCTACCAGGTGCAGTACCTCTGCGCCCTGAGCGGCGTAATCCTGCAAACGGGGGAGAGGATCGTTACCGTAATCACGTTGCTTAGCGTAATCGCCCTGATGAAGACGCACCACCGTGCCGTCGATTAAATCTAATGCCGGAATAATCATTACATCTCCAGAAAGTTTTTCAGCAACTGCGCCCCAGCCGCGCCCGAGCGCTCCGGGTGGAACTGCACACCAAAGAAATTGTCTTTTTGTACTGCCGCGGTAAACGGTTCGCCGTAATTGCACTGGGCGATGGTCCACGGGTTTATCGGCATAGCGTAGCTGTGTACAAAGTAGAAATAGGCGCCATCTTCAATGCCCTGGAACAGACGATTTCCCGCCTGCGGATAGACGCGATTCCAGCCCATATGCGGCAGCGGCAGACCGAAATCGGTCATCTTCGGGACGTCCTGCTCAATAATGCCCAGCAGGGAGACGCCGTTACTCTCTTCGCTGCGACGGCCCAGCAGTTGCATACCTAAACAGATCCCCAGTACCGGTTGCGTACAGGCTTTAATCAGTTCAATCAGTTCGCGCTCGTGCAACTGGTCCATCGCCGCCTGCGCGGTGCCTACGCCCGGCAGAAACAGTTTATCGGCGCGCAGCACTACGTCTGGATCGCGGCTGACAACCGGGTCGTATCCGTGGCGCGAGACGGCGGATTTTACCGAGTGCAGGTTGGCGCAACCGGTGTCCAGAATCACCACGTCCATTACAGCACCCCTTTTGAGGAGGGGAGCGTGTCGCCTTCTACGCGGATCGCCTGACGCAGCGTACGGCCAAAGGCTTTAAACAGGCTTTCCACACGGTGGTGGTCATTTTTGCCTTTGGTTTTCAGGTGCAGGGTGACGCCCATAGTGTAAGAGAGTGAACGGAAGAAGTGTTCGATCATCTCCGTGCTCAAATCGCCAACGCGCTGGTAGGTAAACTCCGCGCGGTACTCCAGGTGTGGACGCCCGGAAATATCCAGCGCGCAACGCGCCAGGCACTCGTCCATCGGCAGTACAAAACCAAAACGGTTGATGCCGCGTTTATCGCCTAATGCCAGCTTTAAGGCTTCGCCCAGCGCCAGACCGGTATCTTCAACGGTGTGGTGATCGTCTATATACAGATCGCCCTTGACGGCTATCTCCATGCGAAAACCGCCGTGGGTGGCGATTTGATCCAGCATGTGGTCAAAGAAGCCAACGCCGGTATTAATTTTGCTGCGGCCTTCGCGGTCCAGCCAGACTTTGACGTCAATCTGCGTTTCTTTAGTATTACGCTCAACGTGTGCGTAGCGGTCACGTTTGGTCAGTTGCTCGCCGATCATCGCCCAGTTCAGGGTGTCGCGATGGTAACGCAATCCGCTAATGCCCATGTTTTCCGCGAGCTGAATATCGGTCGCCCGGTCGCCAATGACGTAGCTGTTCGCCATATCCATGGCCTGTTCAACCAGATACTGTTCAACCAGCTTCACTTTTGGCTTACGGCAATCGCACTCGTCCGCTGGCAGGTGCGGGCAGATCAGTACCTCATCAAATGTCACGCCCTGAGAGGTGAAAATTTGCATCATCAGGTTATGCGGACCGTCAAAATCAGCCTGCGGGAAACTCTGGGTTCCGAGTCCATCCTGGTTAGTGATCATAACCAGCTTAAAACCTGCTTTTTGCAGTTTCAGCAAAACGGGAACAACTTCCGGCTCGAAGGCGAGTTTGTCAAAGCGATCGACCTGAAAGTCACTTGGCGGTTCGGAAATCAGGGTTCCATCACGATCAATAAAAAGATACTTCTGGCTCATACTTGCTCCGCACGTAAGGCGTCAATGACGCGCTGGCTCTCTTCACGGGTTCCGACAGTAATTCGCAGGCATCCGCTTAACGAAGGTTGTTTATTCTGATCTCGTAAGATAATGCCCTGATCCCACAAAGATTTAAATACGCTGCTTGATGCGGTAAAGCGCGCCAGAACATAGTTGGTTTCCGAATCGAAAACCTGTTCTACACAGCGAATTGTTTTCAGGTTACCTACCAGATACTGACGCTCTTCCAGGATCTGCTCTACGCGTTTACGCATGGCGGAAATCCCTTGCGGCGTCAGCGCCTGGGCGGCGATATCTGCCACCGGCGTAGAGAGTGGGTAAGGGGCAATCACCTTTAACAGCAGATTGATAACCTCTTCATTCGCCAGCGTAAACCCGCAGCGTAAACCAGCGAGCGCAAACGCTTTGGACAACGTGCGTAATATCACCAGATGCGGATACTCAGACAGCCAGCCCGCCAGCGTGGCCTGCGGGCAAAACTCAATATAGGCTTCATCAGCGACCACAATAGCTTTACCCTGTGCCATTTCGAGCAGTGAACGCAGATCCTGCGGGTTAATCAGCTGGCCGGTTGGGTTATTAGGGCTGCATACGTAGACCACCTTCACACCATCAAGCTTGTCCGCGATGCCTTGCAAATCCAGTTGCCAGTTATCAAGGGTCGGAACGGTGCGGCATTCGACGCCAATCGTTTCGGCACTGACGCTGTACATGCCGTAAGTCGGCGGGCAGTAGAGAATGGCATCTTTACCGGGTTCACAAAACGCGCGCACCAGCAGTTCGATCCCTTCATCTGCGCCGCGGCTGACCAGCACCTGCTCCGGTTTGACGCCAGCATACTGCGCGTAATTCTCAATCACCGCTTTCGGCTGGCATTCCGGGTAGCGGTTCAGCGTTTGCTGACTGAGCTGGAACTCCACGGCAGTGGGGTATTCATTCGCGTTGAGCCAGACATCGCCATTACCGCCGAGACGACGGGCAGACAGATAGGGCGTTAACTCGCGAACATTCTTACGGGCTAAATCAGTGACGCTGAGAAAGTTGTCAGTGCTCATGCTTGCTCCTTCAGGGCGTTAACGCGCAGGGTGACGGCATTTTTGTGGGCAGTCAGTCGTTCAGCGGCCGCCAGTGTTTCAATGGTTGAGGCCAGGGCAGAGAAACCTTGTGGGGTTAACTCCTGTACGGTCATCCGTTTCTGGAAATCAGCCAGCCCAAGGCTTGAGCAGGTCGCGGTATAGCCGTAGGTCGGAAGAACGTGGTTGGTGCCAGAAGCATAGTCGCCTGCGGATTCCGGCGACCAGTCGCCGAGGAACACCGAACCGGCGCTGGTGATCTCATCAACCAGTTCACGCGCGTTGCGGGTCTGAATAATCAGGTGTTCCGGACCGTAGGCGTTAGAAATGGCCACGCACTGCGCCAGATCTTTGGCGATAATCAGCCGACTGGCACTGAGAGCCTGGCGGGCGGTCTCTGCGCGGGAAAGCTCAGCAAGCTGGCGCTCAACGGCTTTGGCAACGCCTTCGGCAAGCGTAGCGTCTGGCGTCAGAAGGATAACCTGCGAGTCGGGGCCGTGTTCTGCCTGAGAAAGCAGGTCAGAGGCAACAAAGTCCGGCGTCGCACCGCTGTCGGCGATAACCAGCACTTCGGACGGGCCAGCAGGCATGTCGATGGCCGCGCCGTCAAGACGCTGGCTGACCTGGCGTTTGGCTTCGGTCACATACGCATTGCCCGGCCCGAAGATTTTATCGACCTTAGGAATAGATTCGGTGCCCAGCGCCAGCGCGGCAATGGCCTGTGCGCCGCCTACGTTAAATACCTCTTTTACACCACACAACTGCGCGGCGTAGAGGATTTCATCGGCAATCGGCGGCGGTGAGCACAGCACCACTTTTTTGCAGCCGGCGATGCGCGCCGGGGTCGCCAGCATTAATACGGTAGAGAACAGCGGTGCCGAACCTCCAGGAATATACAGGCCCACGGAAGCGATAGGGCGGGTAACCTGCTGGCAACGTACGCCCGGCTGGGTTTCGATATCCACCGGCGGCAGGATCTGCGCGGTGTGGAAAGTATCAATATTACGCACCGCCGCCTGCATAGCTTGTTTCAGTTCGTCGCTCAGGCGACTGCTGGCTTGCTGGATTTCTTCCTCGGTGACGCGCAGCGCGCCGACCTCGGTTTTATCAAACTTCGCGCTGTATTCACGCAGCGCCCGATCGCCGTTATTTTTGACGTTCTCAAGAATTTCGGCCACCGTACGGCTGATGCTGTCAGAGGCGGAAATCGCCGGGCGCATCAGCAGTTCGCGCTGCTGCTCGGGGCTACAGCTATTCCAGTCAATCAGGGTATTGAAGCTCATGGTCGTTACTCCATCATCTTCTCAATCGGCAGTACCAGAATTGAGCTGGCACCGAGCGCTTTCAGTTTTTCCATTGTTTCCCAGAACAGGGTTTCGCTGCTGACCATGTGCATGGCAACACGCTGCTGGTCGCCCGCCAGTGGCAGAATGGTAGGGCGCTCAGCGCCAGGCAGCAGGGCGATGACCTCGTCCAGACGTTCGCTCGGCGCGTGCATCATGATGTATTTGGATTCGCGTGCCTGAATAACCCCCTGGATACGGGTCAGCAGTTTGTCGATCAGTTGTTGCTTGGCGTCGGCCATTTCGCCGTCGCGCTGAATCAGACAGGCTTTAGAGCGGTAAATGACTTCCACTTCACGCAGACCGTTGGCTTCAAGCGTTGCACCGGTGGACACCAGATCGCAAATCGCATCAGCAAGGCCCGCGCGGGGAGCGACTTCTACTGAGCCGTTTAACAGACAGGATTTAAACGACACCCCTTTTTGATCGAGATAGCGTTTGAGCAGGTGCGGGTAAGAGGTCGCGATACGTTTACCGTTCAGTGCTGCCGGGCCATCCCAGGCTTCATCAACCGGGGTAGCCAGCGAAAGACGGCAGCCGCCGAAGTCCAGACGGCGCAGGGTAAAATAGCGAGGGTCTTCACCCTGGGCCCGGCGGTTGAGCAGTTCCTCTTCCAGAACGTTCTCCCCGATGATGCCGAGGTCAACGACGCCGTCCATCACCAGACCTGGGATATCGTCATCACGCACGCGCAGAATATCGATCGGCATGTTCTCCGCCATCGCAATCAGGCGCTGGGTGTGAAGATTAATTTTAATGCCGCAACGGGCCAGCAATTCGCGTGAATCATCGCTTAAACGGCCTGATTTCTGCATAGCTATGCGTAAACGGGTGTTGTCTAACATTCTTTATTCCTCGTTATCCTGTCTGAATCAGTTTGGGTCACGCACAAAAAAAAGCCCCCGGAAGAAATCTTCCGGGGGCTTTCTCATACGCTCATGCACCGCTGGAAGATTTAAATGTCTCCCAGCACACATCGCCTGAAAGACTAGTCAGGATGATGGTGATGATGGTGTTTGAATTGAGCGCGTGTCATAAATTTTCTCGATGAATGTTTATTCATTTGATGTCTTTTAACCTAAACCACTTTAGCTACGGAAAGCAAGGGCTTTTTTTGATCATTAATTCATTTCATATTGATACTATGAATTGTCAGCCACCGTGGGCTGGCGTAGCCTTGCGTTATAGGCCAAAAGTCAGGAGAGAAGGCATGAAAAAGGTCGCAATTGTCGGGTTAGGTTGGTTAGGCATGCCGTTAGCCATGTCGCTGGCGGCGAGAGGCTGGCAGGTTACCGGCAGCAAAACCACATTGGATGGGGTGGAAGCGGCCCGCATGAGCGGTATCGAGAGCTACTCGCTGCGCCTGGAACCTGAACTGGTCTGTGAGGCTGACGATCTCGATGCACTGATGGACGCCGATGCGCTGGTTATTACGCTGCCTGCACGCCGTAGCGGTCCTGGGGAAGCATTTTACCTGCAGGCAATGCAGGAACTGGTCGACAGCGCGCTGGCGTACCGCATCCCACGAATTATTTTTACCAGTTCGACGTCAGTCTATGGTGACGTTCAAGGCACAGTGAAAGAGGGGGCGGCGCGTAATCCGGTCACGGCAAGTGGTCGTGTTCTGAAAGAACTTGAAGACTGGTTGCACAATTTGCCAGGCACGTCGGTGGATATTTTGCGTCTGGCCGGGTTGGTCGGCCCGGGAAGGCATCCCGGTCGCTTCTTCGCTGGCAAGACGGCACCAGACGGACATCATGGCGTCAATCTGGTGCATCTGGACGATGTGGTTTCTGCCATCACGTTACTGCTGCAAGCGCCTAAAGGGGGACACATCTATAATATATGTGCGCCTATGCATCCGGCGCGTAACGTGTTCTATCCGCAGATGGCCCGCCAGTTGGGGATGGAGCCGCCGGAATTTCGCGGTGGAACGGATAACGGTAAAGGTAAAGTCATTGATGGCAACCGTATTTGTAATGAGCTTGGGTTTGAGTACCAGTATCCTGATCCGCTGGTGATGCCGATGGAGTGACAAGCCAGCAGAGTGCCGCTGTATACCGCCAGGGGGCGAGTATGAAACCACTGCTGGACGTTCTTATCATCCTCGATGCATTAGAAAAAGAGGGCAGTTTCGCGGCGGCGTCGGCAAAATTGTTTAAGACGCCGTCTGCACTTAGCTACACCGTCCATAAGCTGGAAAGCGATCTTAATATTCAGCTACTCGATCGCAGCGGACACCGGGCTAAGTTCACCCGCACCGGGCAGATGCTGCTGGAAAAGGGGCGGGAGGTGCTGCACACCGTCCGTGAACTCGAAAAACAGGCGATTAAACTTCACGAAGGCTGGGAGAATGAATTGGTTATTGGCGTAGATGATACGTTTCCCTTTTCACTGCTGGCCCCACTTATCGAATCTTTCTATCAACACCACAGCGTGACGCGCCTGAAATTTATCAATGGCGTGCTGGGCGGCTCCTGGGATGC
The DNA here is from genome assembly GCF_002042945.1 of Citrobacter sp. A316. Taxonomy (NCBI): domain Bacteria; kingdom Pseudomonadati; phylum Pseudomonadota; class Gammaproteobacteria; order Enterobacterales; family Enterobacteriaceae; genus Citrobacter; species Citrobacter sp. A316. The sequence goes on along the minus strand of NZ_MVFZ01000035.1, from coordinate 3,944 downwards.
CCTTACTCAGGGCCGGGCGGATATTATCGTTGGCGCCATGCATGAACCCCCAGCAGCGAGCGAATTTGGTTTTGCACGGCTGGGAGTTTTGGAGCAGGTGTTTGTGGTTGCGCCGCATCACCCGCTGGCACAAGAACAGGAACCATTAAATCGTCGTACCATTCGTCGTTTTCGCGCCATTGTGGTGGGCGACAATGCGCAGCATGCCAACGTCTCAGGTTCCCAGGTGCTTGACGATCAGGAAGCCATTACCGTTTTTGACTTCAAAACCAAGCTGGAACTGCAAATCAGCGGTCTGGGATGTGGTTATATTCCGCGCTACCTGGCGCAGCGATTTCTGGAGAGCGGCGCACTGATTGAGAAAAAAGTGGTCGCACAAATTGTCTTTGAACCCGTATGGATAGGCTGGAATGAACAGACCGCCGGGTTGGCCAGTGCCTGGTGGCGGGATGAAATTTTAGCAAATAGTGCTATTGCGGGGGTGTATGTGAAAACGGCTGCTGACAAATCAATCAGTTAAGAAAAAATATTCTTTTGTGGCTACTTCAATCTCTTGTTATTTCTCCCCAATTTAGTGCAAAATACGCCGCTTGCAAAAAATGACATTAACCGACGTTTTAATACGCGTCGGTTATTTTTTTGCATCAAACCAATCATTCATAAAAGAGGCCGGGCTTCGTACCGGATAGATACTTACTTAAAAATCGACAGTTGTTGTCGCTGAGGATTAACAAAAAATGGGGCAATTTTTTGCTTACGCGACGGTTTTCGCCGTAATGGGGGATAACCATGTCGCATAACGCTACTCCAAACACCTCTCGCGTGGAATTACGTAAAACGCTTACGCTGGTTCCGGTTGTCATGATGGGCCTTGCCTATATGCAGCCGATGACGCTGTTCGATACATTCGGTATCGTATCAGGAATGACCGATGGTCACGTCCCGACAGCTTACGCCTTTGCACTGATCGCCATCCTCTTTACCGCACTGAGCTACGGTAAACTGGTGCGTCGCTATCCGTCTGCAGGCTCTGCCTACACTTATGCCCAGAAATCCATTAGCCCGACCGTTGGCTTTATGGTGGGTTGGTCATCACTGCTGGACTACCTGTTCGCTCCGATGATCAACATTCTGTTGGCAAAAATTTATTTTGAAGCCCTGGTGCCGTCGATACCGTCATGGATATTCGTGGTGGCGCTGGTGGCCTTTATGACCGCCTTTAACCTGCGCAGCCTTAAATCCGTTGCGAATTTCAACACCGTAATCGTGTTGTTGCAGGTGGTGCTGATTGCAGTGATCCTCGGCATGGTCGTTTATGGCGTGTTCGAAGGGGAAGGTGCCGGTACGCTGGCGAGCAGCCGTCCATTCTGGTCAGGTGATGCACATGTGATCCCGATGATCACGGGCGCGACCATCCTGTGCTTCTCGTTCACCGGTTTTGACGGTATCAGCAACCTGTCAGAAGAAACCAAAGACGCTGAGCGCGTGATCCCGCGTGCGATTTTCCTGACTGCGCTGATTGGTGGCCTGATCTTTATCGTCTCCACCTATCTGTTGCAGCTGTACTTCCCGGATATCTCGCGCTTCAAAGATCCAGACGCTTCACAGCCGGAAATCATGCTGTATGTTGCCGGTAAGTTCTTCCAGGTTGGCGCGCTGATTTTCTCTACCATTACCGTACTGGCGTCCGGTATGGCGGCGCATGCCGGCGTAGCGCGTCTGATGTATGTGATGGGCCGTGATGGCGTGTTCCCGAAAAGTTTCTTCGGCTATGTACACCCGAAATGGCGTACTCCGTCTATGAACATCATTCTGGTTGGTGCAATTGCTCTGCTGGCAATCAACTTCGACCTGGTGATGGCGACGGCGCTGATTAACTTTGGTGCGCTGGTGGCGTTTACCTTCGTTAACCTGTCGGTGATCTCCCAGTTCTGGATCCGTGAGAAGCGTAACAAGACGCTGAAAGACCACTTCCAGTATCTGTTCCTGCCGATGTGTGGTGCGCTGACCGTTGGTGCTCTGTGGGTTAACCTGGAAGAGAGCTCAATGGTTCTGGGTCTGATCTGGGCCGGTATCGGTCTGATTTACCTGGCTTGTGTGACCAAAAGCTTCCGCAACCCGGTGCCGCAGTACGACGAAGATGTCGCGTAATAGCCGCATTTAGCTAAAAAAAAACGGAGACATGTTCTCCGTTTTTTTATGCGTGGGACTTATACAATCTCTTCGGCATACTGCCAGAGTGATTTCAGCAGCATCAACTTCTCTTTGTTATCCGCATATTGCTGACTCAGCATCTGTAATTCATTGGCGTAATTTTGCAAAAACTCCGGTGTGAATACCTGGCGGCGATGGTCCAGCCAGCGCTGCTGTTCGGCTTCGTCCAGCGTTCCCGGGAAGTTACGTGCACGGTAATTAAACAACAGTTTTTCAATGCGCTTATCGACAAAGGTGATATCCAGCGCCGGTAAATTGCGCGGTTCGGTTTCCAGAACGATTTTCATCGCCGCACGGTCGGCATCGCTGAAAAAGCCGTTGTACAGTTGGGCATCCACGTTTTCTGATGGCGTAAAGGGTTCCGCATCGGCGAAGATCGCGACCACTTTGTCGCGTATCTGCGGATTTTCGCGCAGAACTTTGAGATTATCCAGACAATGCTGGCGGTTAATGCCAAGACGGTCGGCATCTTCCGGACGCAGGGTATTCGCCTGTGCCAGTACCGGGCATTTGTTGATGTGCACCAGTTTAACCGGTACGGCCGGGTTATCACCCAGATCCGCTTTAGACGTGTAGAGCCGCTCGCGCAGGGCGTCGCTGTCGAGTTCGAGCAGCGACGAAATATCACCGGCTAAGTCGACCATAATAACCGCGTTACGATTTTCCGGATGCCAAGCCAACGGCGCTACCCAACTGGTGTTGCCGCGCCATGCGCCGAACATACCGGAGACATGGACCAGCGGCTTCATTTGCGGGACATCAATCAGCGCGGCCAGCTTGTGCTTATTACGATGGCTGTAGAGATAATCAAACAGACGAGGCTGGCGCGACTTCACTAATTGCGCCATTGCGATCGTGGCGTATACGTCCGCCATCGCATCGTGAGCATTGGCATGCTCAATACCGTTGGCTTTGGTCAAATGCTCCAGGCGGAAGCTGGGTAAGCCGTCGTCGTTTTCCGGCCAGTTAATGCCTTCGGGGCGCAGGGCATAGCAGGCGCGCATCACATCCAGCAGATCCCAGCGCGAATTATCGTTCTGCCAACTCCAGGCATAGGGATCGTAGAAATTGCGATACAGGATGTTGCGCGTCACCTCATCATCGAAGCGTACGTTGTTATAGCCCAGGATACAGGTTTTCGGCACGGTGAACAGGGCGTGGATGCGTGCAGCAAAAGCGGCTTCATTCTCTCCCTTTTCACGTGCTTCCTGCGGTGTGATACCCGTAATCAACACCGCCTCTGGCTGCGGCAGATAGTCGTCTGCGGGTTTGCAATAAAAGACCTCTGGCTCGCCGATGATGTTGAAATCATTATCTGTGCGGATAGCCGCAAATTGCGCGGGTCTGTCCAGCGCCGGATGGGTACCAAAGGTCTCGTAATCGTGGAAGAGAAAACCAGGTTGCTGCTTGCCGTCATTCATTGTTCAGTTATGTCCGGGATCAATTTAGCGCTGGTCCAAGAATACCAAAAAATAGCGAGATAATCAGCTATGGCATTATCGAAGCTGGATTGTGTACGCAATAAAATTGAGATAAACAGGACATTAATAGAATTAATAAATAAATTCCGCACTGTTAAAATAAATTACGGAAATAAAATATCTTGAAGTTGCGGATTTGTAAATAATCTAATTGATAACCATTATTGTTATTTTCCTTTTCTTTGTTGTGTTCTGGAAACTTTAAAAGTCTTTTATAAACAATGGTTTTTATTTATGTCGGTTCGCTGC
>NZ_MVFZ01000034.1:0-26584 GCF_002042945.1 Citrobacter sp. A316 | reverse complement strand
TCAAAGGCTACCGTCCGCAGTTCTACTTCCGTACTACTGACGTGACTGGTACCATCGAACTGCCGGAAGGCGTAGAGATGGTAATGCCGGGCGACAACATCAAAATGGTTGTTACCCTGATCCACCCGATCGCGATGGACGACGGTCTGCGTTTCGCAATCCGTGAAGGCGGCCGTACTGTTGGTGCGGGCGTTGTTGCCAAAGTAATGAGCTAATTATTAATTAATTAGCTTTGAGCTTAAAAAGGGCGCTTCGGTGCCCTTTTTGCTGCCTGTTATTTAGCGATTGTCATATTTATTCGCATTTTTTATTCATTCTCCCGCCGCGTAAATAGCATTGTGCTATTGTAATCATAACTATTCTCATTTACACTTTGCACAGAAATTGAACGGGAGCGATCATGTACGTTTGTTTGTGTAATGCGATAAGTGATAAAAAAATACGTCAGGCTGTTCGCCAGTTTCATCCTCAATCCTTTCAGCAATTACGTAAATTTATTCCTGTTGGAAATCAATGCGGTAAGTGCATTCGTGCTGCTCGCGAAGTCATGCAGGATGAATTAACGCAAATGCCAGAATTTAAAGAGATCGCCTAAGTCACACTCTTTTTTTTGACATCCCTGTAGCCCCATCTACGCTCTAAGAGTGGAAGCGGAGGGACTATAAAATGAAAGGTGATGTTAAAATCATAAATTATCTCAATAAACTATTGGGAAATGAGCTTGTCGCGATCAACCAGTATTTTCTCCATGCTCGTATGTTTAAAAACTGGGGACTGACTCGCCTCAATGATGTTGAGTACCATGAATCTATCGATGAGATGAAACACGCTGATAAATATATCGAGCGTATTTTATTCTTAGAAGGGCTCCCAAACTTGCAGGATCTTGGCAAGTTGGGTATTGGCGAAGATGTTGAAGAGATGCTGCAATCCGATCTTCGACTTGAGTTGGATGGGGCGAAAGATCTGCGTGAAGCCATTGCCTATGCCGATAGCGTTCATGACTATGTCAGCCGGGATATGATGATTGAGATCCTGACTGAAGAAGAAGGGCATATTGACTGGCTCGAAACCGAGCTGGACCTGATTGCAAGACTTGGCTTACAAAATTATCTGCAATCGCAAATTAAAGTCAGTGACTAACCGCCCTGTATCATACTTACCAGGCCAATAACAAAACCCGCAGCCGCCAGATATGGCCCAAATGGCAGCGGGTTTTTTAGTACTTGTCTCCCGTAACGGACGCAGGAAATCCCGGTGAGGCAACATGCCATGCCCGCGGCAAGTAAAACCAACAGTGGTAATGATTCCCAGCGATGCCATGCGCCTAGCGCGGCAAGAAATTTGACATCACCAAAGCCTAATCCTTCCTGTCGGCATATCAAACGATACCCCCAGTAGAACAACGCAAATATCCCATAACCCGCGACGGCACCCCAAAGCGCGTCGGATAACTGTGCCGGTCTGCAGCACTGATGATAAATAAGACCGCCCCACAAAAGAGGGCAGGTAAATTTGTCGGGCAGCAACCCGGTACGTAGGTCATGGACTAAGAGCAACCCTAATAGCGAGACATAAAACAGCAGAAAGGGGAGGTCGATGTACATGGGCAAACCTTATCTGGTAAAGAGTTTACCTTCGGGTAAGCCCGGCGCCCCTGCAAGTCCGGGATGTGGGCTATGGATACTCTCTTCCACGGAAAACGCGTTGCATCACAGGACATACAATCAGAGTGGAAGGAGGCTCGCATTTGTGAACGAGTGATTAATTTCTACGCGGCACTTGCTTAAGACTGAGATTTACGTATAATGCGCGGGCTTGTCTAATATTGACAGCGGTTCGATATGAGCCACCGGTATTGCGAAAGCAATACCAGACAATGTTCCCAATCGGGGAACTCTGTAAGAACGGTTACACTCTCCCATCAATCGTAATGGGTTTGAGGAGTAACTATTTCGTCTATAAAATAATTGGAGCTCTGGTCTCATGCAGAACCAAAGAATCCGTATCCGTTTGAAAGCGTTTGATCATCGTCTGATCGATCAATCAACCGCGGAAATCGTCGAGACTGCCAAGCGCACTGGTGCGCAGGTTCGTGGTCCGATCCCGCTGCCGACCCGCAAAGAGCGTTTCACCGTTCTGATCTCCCCGCACGTCAACAAAGACGCGCGTGATCAGTACGAGATCCGTACTCACAAGCGTCTGGTTGACATCGTTGAGCCAACTGAAAAAACCGTTGATGCTCTGATGCGTCTGGACCTGGCTGCCGGTGTAGACGTGCAGATCAGCCTGGGTTAATCAGGTCATCGAGCGATTGAGAGGTTGATACAATGATTGGTTTAGTCGGTAAAAAAGTGGGTATGACCCGCATCTTCACTGAAGATGGCGTATCTATCCCAGTAACCGTTATCGAAGTTGAAGCAAACCGCGTTACTCAGGTTAAAGATCTGGCTAACGATGGCTATCGCGCTGTTCAGGTTACCACCGGTGCTAAAAAAGCTAACCGCGTAACTAAGCCGGAAGCTGGTCACTTTGCTAAAGCTGGCGTAGAAGCTGGCCGCGGTCTGTGGGAGTTCCGTCTGGCAGATGGTGAAGAATACACCGTTGGTCAGAACATTAGCGTTGAACTGTTTGCTGACGTTAAAAAAGTTGACGTAACCGGTACCTCTAAAGGTAAAGGTTTCGCTGGTACCGTTAAGCGCTGGAACTTCCGTACCCAGGACGCTACTCACGGTAACTCCTTGTCTCACCGCGTTCCGGGTTCTATCGGTCAGAACCAGACTCCGGGCAAAGTGTTCAAAGGCAAGAAAATGGCAGGTCAGCTGGGCAACGAACGTGTAACCGTTCAGAGCCTGGACGTAGTACGTGTTGACGCTGAGCGCAACCTGCTGCTGGTTAAAGGTGGTGTTCCGGGTGCGACCGGTTGCGACCTGATCGTTAAACCAGCTGTGAAGGCGTAAGGGGATAGCAATGGAATTAGTATTGAAAGACGCGCAGAGCGCGCTGACTGTTTCCGAAACTACCTTCGGTCGTGATTTCAACGAAGCGCTGGTTCACCAGGTTGTTGTTGCTTATGCAGCTGGTGCTCGTCAGGGTACTCGTGCTCAGAAGACTCGTGCTGAAGTAACTGGTTCAGGCAAAAAGCCGTGGCGCCAGAAAGGTACCGGCCGTGCGCGTTCAGGTTCTATCAAGAGCCCGATCTGGCGTTCAGGTGGCGTGACCTTCGCTGCTCGTCCACAGGACCACAGTCAAAAAGTTAACAAAAAGATGTACCGTGGCGCGCTGAAAAGCATTCTGTCCGAACTGGTACGTCAGGATCGTCTGATCGTTGTCGAATCATTCTCTGTAGAAGCGCCTAAAACTAAGCTGCTGGCACAGAAACTGAAAGACATGGCTCTGGAAGATGTGCTGATCATCACCGGTGAGCTGGACGAAAACCTGTTCCTGGCTGCGCGCAACCTGCACAAGGTTGACGTACGCGATGCAACTGGTATCGACCCGGTTAGCCTGATCGCCTTCGACAAAGTCGTAATGACTGCTGATGCTGTTAAGCAAGTTGAGGAGATGCTGGCATGATTCGTGAAGAACGTCTGCTGAAAGTGCTGCGCGCACCGCACGTTTCTGAAAAAGCGTCTACTGCGATGGAAAAAACTAACACCATCGTTCTCAAAGTTGCTAAAGACGCGACCAAAGCAGAAATCAAAGCTGCTGTGCAGAAACTGTTTGAAGTCGAAGTCGAAGTCGTTAACACCCTGGTAGTTAAAGGGAAAGTTAAACGTCACGGACAGCGTATCGGTCGTCGTAGCGACTGGAAAAAAGCTTACGTCACCCTGAAGGAAGGCCAGAATCTGGACTTCGTCGGCGGCGCTGAGTAAGTCGGAGGAGTAATACAATGGCAGTTGTTAAATGTAAACCGACATCTCCGGGTCGTCGCCACGTTGTTAAAGTGGTCAACCCAGAGCTGCACAAGGGCAAACCTTTTGCTCCGCTGGTTGAAAAAAACAGCAAATCCGGTGGTCGTAACAACAATGGCCGCATCACCACTCGTCACATCGGTGGTGGTCACAAGCAGGCTTATCGTATTGTTGACTTCAAACGCAACAAAGACGGTATCCCGGCAGTTGTTGAACGTCTTGAGTACGATCCGAACCGCTCCGCGAACATCGCGCTGGTTCTGTACAAAGACGGTGAACGCCGTTACATCCTGGCCCCTAAAGGCCTGAAAGCTGGCGACCAGATTCAGTCTGGCGTTGATGCTGCAATCAAAGCAGGTAACACCCTGCCGATGCGCAATATCCCGGTTGGTTCTACCGTTCATAACGTAGAAATGAAACCAGGTAAAGGCGGTCAGCTGGCACGTTCCGCTGGTACTTACGTTCAGATCGTTGCTCGTGATGGTGCTTATGTCACCCTGCGTCTGCGTTCTGGTGAAATGCGTAAAGTCGAAGCAGACTGCCGTGCAACTCTGGGCGAAGTTGGCAATGCTGAGCATATGCTGCGCGTTCTGGGTAAAGCAGGTGCTGCACGCTGGCGTGGTGTTCGTCCTACCGTTCGCGGTACTGCGATGAACCCAGTCGACCACCCACATGGTGGTGGTGAAGGTCGTAACTTTGGTAAGCACCCGGTAACTCCGTGGGGCGTTCAGACCAAAGGTAAGAAGACCCGCAGCAACAAGCGTACTGATAAATTCATCGTACGTCGCCGTAGCAAATAATTTTAGAGGATAAGCCATGCCACGTTCTCTCAAGAAAGGTCCTTTTATTGACCTGCACTTGCTGAAGAAGGTAGAGAAAGCGGTGGAAAGCGGAGACAAGAAGCCCCTGCGCACTTGGTCCCGTCGTTCAACGATCTTTCCTAACATGATCGGTTTGACCATCGCTGTCCATAATGGTCGTCAGCACGTTCCGGTATTTGTTTCCGACGAAATGGTCGGTCACAAACTGGGTGAATTCGCACCGACTCGTACTTATCGCGGCCACGCTGCTGATAAAAAAGCGAAGAAGAAATAAGGTAGGAGGAAGAGATGGAAACTTTAGCTCAACATCGCCATGCTCGTTCTTCTGCTCAGAAGGTTCGCCTTGTTGCAGACCTGATTCGCGGTAAGAAAGTGTCGCAGGCTCTGGATATTCTGACCTACACCAATAAGAAAGCGGCTGTACTGGTTAAGAAAGTCCTGGAATCTGCCATTGCTAACGCTGAACACAACGATGGCGCTGACATTGACGATCTGAAAGTTACGAAAATTTTCGTAGACGAAGGCCCGAGCATGAAGCGCATTATGCCGCGTGCAAAAGGTCGTGCAGATCGCATCCTGAAGCGCACCAGCCACATTACTGTGGTTGTGTCCGATCGCTGAGACTCTGGAGACTAGCAATGGGTCAGAAAGTACATCCTAATGGTATTCGCCTGGGTATTGTAAAACCATGGAACTCAACCTGGTTTGCGAACACCAAAGAATTCGCTGACAACCTGGACAGCGATTTTAAAGTACGTCAGTACCTGACTAAGGAACTGGCGAAAGCGTCTGTATCTCGTATCGTTATCGAGCGTCCGGCTAAGAGCATCCGTGTGACCATTCACACTGCTCGCCCGGGTATCGTTATCGGTAAGAAAGGCGAAGACGTAGAAAAACTGCGCAAAGTCGTAGCGGATATTGCTGGCGTTCCTGCTCAGATCAATATCGCCGAAGTGCGTAAGCCTGAACTGGACGCAAAATTGGTTGCTGACAGCATCACTTCTCAGCTGGAACGTCGTGTTATGTTCCGTCGTGCTATGAAGCGTGCTGTACAGAACGCAATGCGTCTGGGCGCTAAAGGTATCAAAGTTGAAGTTAGCGGCCGTCTGGGCGGCGCGGAAATCGCACGTACCGAATGGTACCGCGAAGGTCGCGTACCTCTGCACACTCTGCGTGCTGACATCGACTACAACACCTCTGAAGCGCACACCACTTACGGTGTAATCGGCGTTAAAGTGTGGATCTTCAAAGGCGAGATCCTGGGTGGTATGGCTGCTGTTGAACAACCGGAAAAACCGGCTGCGCAACCTAAAAAGCAGCAGCGTAAAGGCCGTAAATAAGGAGCGTCGCTGATGTTACAACCAAAGCGTACAAAATTCCGTAAAATGCACAAAGGCCGTAACCGCGGTCTGGCTGCTGGCGCGGATGTTAGCTTCGGCAGCTTCGGTCTGAAAGCTGTTGGCCGTGGTCGTCTGACTGCCCGTCAGATCGAAGCAGCACGTCGTGCTATGACCCGTGCAGTTAAGCGTCAAGGTAAGATCTGGATCCGTGTATTCCCGGACAAACCGATCACTGAAAAGCCGCTGGCAGTGCGTATGGGTAAAGGTAAAGGTAACGTGGAGTATTGGGTTGCCTTGATTCAGCCGGGTAAAGTCCTGTATGAAATGGACGGCGTACCGGAAGAGCTGGCCCGTGAAGCATTCAAGCTGGCAGCAGCGAAACTGCCGATTAAAACCACCTTTGTAACTAAGACGGTGATGTAATGAAAGCAAAAGAGCTGCGTGAGAAGAGTGTTGAAGAGCTGAACACCGAGCTGCTGAATCTGCTGCGTGAGCAGTTCAACCTGCGTATGCAGGCTGCAAGTGGCCAGCTGCAACAGTCTCACCTGTTGAAGCAAGTGCGTCGTGACGTCGCACGCGTTAAGACTTTACTGACTGAGAAGGCGGGTGCGTAATGACCGATAAAATCCGTACTCTGCAAGGTCGCGTTGTTAGCGATAAAATGGAGAAATCCATCGTTGTTGCTATCGAACGTTTTGTGAAACACCCGATCTACGGTAAATTCATTAAGCGTACGACCAAACTGCACGTACATGACGAGAACAACGAATGCGGTACTGGTGACGTGGTTGAAATCCGCGAATGCCGTCCGCTGTCCAAGACTAAGTCCTGGACGCTGGTTCGCGTTGTAGAGAAAGCCGTTCTGTAATACAGTAGGCATTCTCAACGAATAAACGGCTCAGCGATGAGCCGTTTATTTTTTCTACCCATATCGTTGAAGCGGTGTTATAATGCCGCGCCCCCGATATGGGGCTTTTTTAACGACCTGATTTTCGGGTCTCAGTAGTAGTTGACATTAGCGGAGCACTAAAATGATCCAAGAACAGACTATGCTGAACGTCGCCGACAACTCCGGTGCACGTCGCGTAATGTGTATCAAGGTTCTGGGTGGCTCGCACCGTCGCTACGCAGGCGTCGGCGATATCATCAAGATCACCATCAAGGAAGCAATTCCGCGTGGTAAGGTCAAAAAAGGTGATGTGCTGAAGGCGGTAGTGGTGCGCACCAAGAAGGGTGTTCGTCGCCCGGACGGTTCTGTCATTCGCTTCGATGGTAATGCATGCGTTATTTTAAACAATAACAGCGAGCAACCTATCGGTACGCGTATTTTTGGGCCGGTAACTCGTGAACTTCGTAACGAGAAGTTCATGAAAATTATCTCTCTGGCACCAGAAGTACTCTAAGGAGCGAATCATGGCAGCGAAGATCCGTCGTGATGACGAAGTTATCGTGTTAACCGGTAAAGATAAAGGTAAACGCGGTAAAGTTAAGAATGTCCTGTCTTCCGGCAAGGTCATTGTTGAAGGTATCAACCTGGTTAAGAAACATCAGAAGCCGGTTCCGGCCCTGAACCAACCAGGCGGCATTGTAGAGAAAGAAGCAGCTATTCAGATCTCTAACCTTGCTATCTTCAACGCGGCAACCGGCAAGGCTGACCGTGTAGGCTTTAGATTCGAAGACGGCAAAAAAGTCCGTTTCTTCAAATCTAACAGCGAAACTATCAAGTAATTTGGAGTAGTACGATGGCGAAACTGCATGATTACTACAAAGACGAAGTAGTCGCTAAACTCATGACTGAGTTTAACTACAATTCTGTCATGCAAGTCCCTCGGGTCGAGAAGATCACCCTGAACATGGGTGTTGGTGAAGCGATCGCTGACAAGAAACTGCTGGATAACGCAGCAGCTGACCTGACAGCAATCTCCGGTCAAAAACCGCTGATCACCAAAGCACGCAAATCAGTTGCAGGCTTCAAAATCCGTCAGGGCTATCCGATCGGCTGTAAAGTAACTCTGCGTGGCGAACGCATGTGGGAGTTCTTTGAGCGCCTGATCACTATTGCTGTTCCACGTATCCGTGACTTCCGTGGCTTGTCCGCTAAGTCTTTCGACGGTCGTGGTAACTACAGCATGGGTGTCCGTGAGCAGATCATCTTCCCAGAAATCGACTACGATAAAGTCGACCGCGTGCGTGGTTTGGATATTACCATTACCACTACTGCGAAATCTGATGAAGAAGGCCGTGCTCTGCTGGCTGCCTTTGACTTCCCGTTCCGCAAGTAAGGTAGGGTTACTGAATGGCTAAGCAATCAATGAAAGCACGCGAAGTAAAGCGCGTAGCTTTAGCTGATAAGTACTTCGCAAAACGCGCTGAACTGAAAGCTATTATCTCTGATGTGAACGCGACCGACGAAGATCGTTGGAACGCAGTTCTCAAGCTGCAGTCTCTGCCGCGTGATTCCAGCCCGTCCCGTCAGCGTAACCGCTGCCGTCAAACAGGTCGTCCGCATGGCTATGTGGGCAAGTTCGGGTTGAGCCGTATCAAACTGCGTGAAGCCGCCATGCGCGGTGAAGTACCAGGCTTGAAAAAGGCTAGCTGGTAATTACCAATTGAATCACGGGAGTAAAGACAGATGAGCATGCAAGATCCGATCGCGGATATGCTGACCCGTATCCGTAACGGTCAGGCCGCGAATAAAGCTGCGGTCACCATGCCTTCCTCCAAGCTGAAAGTGGCAATTGCCAACGTGCTGAAGGAAGAAGGTTTTATTGAAGATTTTAAAGTTGAAGGCGACACCAAGCCGGAACTGGAACTTACTCTCAAGTATTTCCAGGGTAAAGCTGTTGTAGAAAGCATTCAGCGTGTCAGTCGCCCAGGTCTGCGCATTTATAAGCGTAAAGACGAGCTGCCGAAAGTTATGGCTGGCATGGGTATCGCAGTTGTTTCTACCTCTAAAGGTGTTATGACTGATCGTGCAGCGCGCCAGGCTGGTCTTGGTGGCGAAATTATCTGCTACGTAGCCTAATCGGAGGAAAAAATGTCTCGTGTTGCTAAAGCACCGGTCGTTATTCCTGCCGGCGTTGATGTAAAAATCAACGGTCAGGTTATTACGATCAAAGGTAAAAACGGCGAGCTGACTCGTACTCTCAACGATGCTGTTGCAGTAAATCATGCAGATAATGCACTGACCTTCGGTCCGCGTGATGGTTACGCAGATGGATGGGCTCAGGCTGGTACCGCGCGTGCCCTGCTGAATGCAATGGTTGTCGGTGTTACCGAAGGCTTCACTAAGAAGCTTCAGCTGGTTGGTGTAGGTTATCGTGCAGCGGTTAAAGGGAATGTAGTAAACCTGGCTTTAGGTTTCTCTCACCCAGTTGACCATCAGCTGCCTGCGGGAATCACTGCAGAATGCCCGTCTCAGACTGAAATCGTGCTGAAAGGCGCTGATAAACAGCTGATCGGTCAGGTTGCAGCAGATCTGCGCGCCTACCGTCGTCCTGAGCCTTATAAAGGCAAGGGTGTTCGTTACGCCGACGAAGTCGTGCGTACCAAAGAGGCTAAGAAGAAGTAAGGTAACACTATGGATAAGAAATCTGCTCGTATCCGTCGTGCGACCCGCGCACGCCGCAAGCTCCAGGAGCTGGGTGCAACTCGCCTGGTGGTACATCGTACCCCGCGTCATATTTACGCACAGGTAATTGCACCGAACGGTTCTGAAGTTCTGGTAGCTGCTTCTACTGTAGAAAAAGCTATCGCTGAACAATTGAAGTACACCGGTAACAAAGACGCTGCTGCAGCTGTAGGTAAAGCTGTTGCTGAACGCGCTCTGGAAAAAGGCATCAAAGATGTTTCTTTTGACCGTTCCGGGTTCCAATATCATGGTCGTGTCCAGGCACTGGCAGATGCTGCCCGTGAAGCTGGCCTTCAGTTCTAAGGTAGAGGTGTAAGATGGCTCACATCGAAAAACAAGCTGGCGAACTGCAGGAAAAGCTGATCGCGGTTAACCGCGTATCTAAAACCGTTAAAGGTGGTCGTATTTTCTCCTTCACAGCTCTGACTGTAGTTGGTGATGGTAACGGTCGCGTTGGTTTTGGTTACGGTAAAGCGCGTGAAGTTCCAGCAGCGATCCAGAAAGCGATGGAAAAAGCCCGTCGCAATATGATTAACGTCGCGCTGAACCACGGCACCCTGCAGCACCCGGTTAAGGGTACTCACACGGGTTCTCGTGTATTCATGCAGCCGGCTTCCGAAGGTACCGGTATCATCGCCGGTGGTGCAATGCGCGCCGTTCTGGAAGTCGCTGGAGTTCGTAACGTTCTGGCTAAAGCGTATGGTTCCACTAACCCGATTAACGTGGTTCGTGCAACTATCGATGGTCTGGAAAATATGAAATCTCCGGAAATGGTCGCTGCCAAGCGTGGTAAATCCGTTGAAGAAATTCTGGGGAAATAAACCATGGCAAAGACTATTAAAATTACTCAAACCCGCAGTGCAATCGGTCGTCTGCCGAAACACAAGGCAACGCTGCTTGGCCTGGGTCTGCGTCGTATTGGTCACACCGTAGAGCGCGAGGATACTCCTGCTGTTCGTGGTATGGTCAACGCGGTTTCCTTCATGGTTAAAGTTGAGGAGTAAGAGATGCGTTTAAATACTCTGTCTCCGGCCGAAGGCTCTAAAAAAGCGGCTCGCCGTCTGGGTCGTGGTATCGGTTCTGGCCTCGGTAAAACCGGTGGTCGTGGTCACAAAGGTCAGAAGTCTCGTTCTGGCGGTGGCGTACGTCGCGGTTTCGAGGGTGGTCAGATGCCTCTGTACCGTCGTCTGCCAAAATTCGGCTTCACTTCACGTAAAGCAGCGATTACAGCCGAAGTTCGTCTGTCTGACCTGGCTAAAGTTGAAGGCGGTGTTGTAGACCTGAACACGCTGAAAGCAGCTAACATTATCGGTATCCAGATCGAGTTCGCGAAAGTGATCCTGGCTGGTGAAGTCACTACTCCGGTAACTGTTCGTGGCCTGCGTGTTACTAAAGGCGCTCGTGCTGCTATCGAAGCTGCTGGCGGTAAAATCGAGGAATAAGTAGCAGATGGCTAAACAACCGGGATTAGATTTTCAAAGTGCCAAAGGTGGCTTAGGCGAGCTGAAACGCAGACTGCTGTTTGTAATCGGCGCGCTGATTGTGTTCCGTATTGGCTCTTTCATTCCGATCCCTGGTATTGATGCCGCTGTACTTGCCAAACTGCTTGAGCAACAGCGAGGCACCATCATTGAAATGTTTAACATGTTCTCTGGTGGTGCTCTCAGCCGTGCTTCTATCTTTGCTCTGGGGATCATGCCGTATATTTCGGCGTCGATCATTATCCAGCTGCTGACGGTGGTTCATCCAACGCTGGCAGAAATTAAGAAAGAAGGGGAGTCTGGTCGTCGTAAGATCAGCCAGTACACCCGCTACGGTACTCTGGTGCTGGCAATATTCCAGTCGATCGGTATTGCTACCGGTCTGCCGAATATGCCTGGTATGCAGGGCCTGGTGATGAACCCAGGCTTTGCATTCTATTTCACCGCTGTTGTAAGTCTGGTTACAGGGACTATGTTCCTGATGTGGTTGGGCGAACAGATTACTGAACGTGGTATCGGCAACGGTATCTCAATCATTATCTTCGCCGGTATTGTCGCGGGACTCCCGCCAGCCATTGCCCATACTATCGAGCAAGCGCGTCAAGGCGACCTGCACTTCCTCGTGTTGCTGTTGGTTGCAGTATTAGTATTCGCAGTGACGTTCTTTGTTGTATTTGTTGAACGTGGTCAACGCCGCATTGTGGTAAACTACGCGAAACGTCAGCAAGGTCGTCGTGTCTATGCTGCACAGAGCACACATTTACCGCTGAAAGTGAATATGGCGGGGGTAATCCCGGCAATCTTCGCTTCCAGTATTATTCTGTTCCCGGCGACCATTGCGTCATGGTTCGGGGGCGGGACTGGTTGGAACTGGCTGACAACAATTTCGCTGTATTTGCAGCCTGGGCAACCGCTTTATGTGTTACTCTATGCGTCTGCAATCATATTCTTCTGTTTCTTCTACACGGCGTTGGTTTTCAACCCGCGTGAAACAGCAGATAACCTGAAGAAGTCCGGTGCATTTGTACCAGGAATTCGTCCGGGAGAGCAAACGGCGAAGTATATCGATAAAGTAATGACCCGCCTGACTTTGGTTGGTGCGCTCTACATTACCTTTATCTGCCTGATCCCGGAGTTCATGCGTGATGCAATGAAAGTACCGTTCTACTTCGGTGGGACCTCACTGCTTATCGTTGTTGTCGTGATTATGGACTTTATGGCTCAAGTGCAAACTCTGATGATGTCCAGTCAGTACGAGTCTGCATTGAAGAAGGCGAATCTGAAAGGCTACGGCCGTTAACAGTCGCCCGAGAAGTTACGGAGAGTAAAAATGAAAGTTCGTGCTTCCGTCAAGAAATTATGCCGTAACTGCAAAATCGTTAAGCGTGATGGTGTCATCCGTGTGATTTGCAGTGCCGAGCCGAAGCATAAACAGCGCCAAGGCTGATTTATTCGCATATTTTTCTTGCAAAGTTGGGTTGAGCTGGCTAGATTAGCCAGCCAATCTTTTGTATGTCTGTGCGTTTCCATTTGAGTATCCTGAAAACGGGCTTTTCAGCATGGTGCGTACATATTAAATAGTAGGAGTGCATAGTGGCCCGTATAGCAGGCATTAACATTCCTGATCAGAAACATGCTGTGATCGCATTAACTTCGATCTACGGCGTCGGCAAGACCCGTTCTAAAGCCATTCTGGCTGCCGCGGGTATCGCTGAAGATGTTAAGATCAGTGAGCTGTCTGAAGAACAAATCGACACGCTGCGTGACGAAGTTGCCAAATTTGTCGTTGAAGGTGATCTGCGCCGTGAAGTTAGCATGAGCATCAAGCGCCTTATGGACCTTGGTTGCTATCGCGGTTTGCGTCATCGTCGTGGTCTCCCGGTTCGCGGTCAGCGTACCAAGACCAACGCACGTACCCGTAAGGGTCCGCGCAAACCGATCAAGAAATAATCGGGGTGATTGAATAATGGCAAAGGCACCAATTCGTGCACGTAAACGTGTAAGAAAACAAGTCTCTGACGGCGTGGCTCATATCCATGCTTCTTTTAACAACACCATCGTTACCATTACTGATCGTCAGGGTAACGCACTGGGTTGGGCAACAGCCGGTGGTTCCGGTTTCCGTGGTTCTCGCAAATCCACTCCGTTTGCAGCTCAGGTTGCAGCAGAGCGTTGCGCTGAAGCCGTAAAAGAATACGGTATCAAGAATCTGGAAGTTATGGTCAAAGGACCGGGTCCAGGTCGCGAATCTACTGTTCGTGCTCTGAACGCCGCTGGTTTCCGCATCACTAATATTACTGATGTGACTCCGATCCCTCATAACGGTTGTCGTCCGCCGAAAAAACGTCGCGTATAACGCTGTCGTTTCTAGGATTGTTGGAGAAAGAAAATGGCAAGATATTTGGGTCCTAAGCTCAAGCTGAGCCGTCGTGAGGGCACTGACTTATTCCTTAAGTCTGGCGTTCGCGCGATCGATACCAAGTGTAAAATTGAACAAGCTCCTGGCCAGCACGGTGCGCGTAAACCGCGTCTGTCTGACTATGGTGTGCAGTTGCGTGAAAAGCAAAAAGTTCGCCGTATCTACGGTGTGCTGGAGCGTCAGTTCCGTAACTACTACAAAGAAGCAGCACGTCTGAAAGGCAACACCGGTGAAAACCTGTTGGGTCTGCTGGAAGGTCGTCTGGACAACGTTGTATACCGTATGGGCTTCGGTGCCACTCGTGCAGAAGCACGTCAGCTGGTCAGCCATAAAGCAATTATGGTAAACGGTCGTGTTGTTAACATCGCTTCTTATCAGGTTAGTCCGAATGACGTTGTTAGCATTCGTGAGAAAGCGAAGAAGCAGTCTCGCGTGAAAGCCGCTCTGGAGCTGGCTGAGCAGCGTGAAAAGCCAACCTGGCTGGAAGTTGATGCTGGCAAGATGGAGGGTACGTTCAAGCGTAAGCCGGAGCGTTCTGATCTGTCTGCGGACATTAACGAACACCTGATCGTCGAGCTTTACTCCAAGTAAAGCTTAGTACCAAAGAGAGGACACAATGCAGGGTTCTGTGACAGAGTTTCTAAAACCGCGCCTGGTAGATATCGAGCAAGTGAGTTCGACGCACGCCAAGGTGACCCTTGAGCCTTTAGAGCGTGGCTTTGGCCATACTTTGGGTAACGCACTGCGCCGTATTCTGCTCTCATCGATGCCGGGTTGCGCGGTGACCGAGGTTGAGATTGATGGTGTACTACATGAGTACAGCACCAAAGAAGGCGTTCAGGAAGATATCCTGGAAATCCTGCTCAACCTGAAAGGGCTGGCGGTGAGAGTTCAGGGTAAAGATGACGTTATTCTTACCTTGAATAAATCTGGCATTGGCCCTGTGACTGCAGCCGACATTACCCATGATGGTGATGTCGAAATCGTCAAGCCACAGCACGTGATCTGCCACCTGACCGATGAGAATGCATCTATTAGCATGCGTATCAAAGTTCAGCGCGGTCGTGGTTATGTGCCGGCTTCTACCCGAATTCATTCGGAAGAAGATGAGCGCCCAATCGGCCGTCTGCTGGTCGACGCATGCTACAGCCCTGTAGAGCGTATTGCCTACAATGTTGAAGCAGCGCGTGTAGAACAGCGTACCGACCTGGACAAGCTGGTCATCGAAATGGAAACCAACGGCACAATCGATCCTGAAGAGGCGATTCGTCGTGCGGCAACCATTCTGGCTGAACAACTGGAAGCTTTCGTTGATTTACGTGATGTACGTCAGCCGGAAGTTAAAGAAGAGAAACCAGAATTCGATCCGATCCTGCTGCGCCCTGTTGACGATCTGGAATTGACTGTCCGCTCTGCTAACTGCCTCAAAGCAGAAGCTATCCACTATATCGGTGATCTGGTACAGCGTACTGAGGTTGAGCTTCTTAAGACGCCTAACCTTGGTAAAAAATCTCTTACCGAGATTAAAGACGTGCTGGCTTCCCGTGGACTGTCTCTGGGCATGCGCCTGGAAAACTGGCCACCGGCAAGCATCGCTGACGAGTAACCGGATCACAGGTTAAGGTTTTACTGAGAAGGATAAGGTCATGCGCCATCGTAAGAGTGGTCGTCAACTGAACCGCAACAGCAGCCATCGCCAGGCTATGTTCCGCAATATGGCAGGTTCACTGGTTCGTCATGAAATCATCAAGACGACTCTGCCGAAAGCGAAAGAGCTGCGTCGCGTAGTTGAGCCGCTGATTACTCTTGCCAAGACTGATAGCGTAGCTAATCGTCGTCTGGCATTCGCCCGTACTCGTGATAACGAGATCGTGGCAAAACTGTTTAACGAACTGGGCCCGCGTTTCGCGAGCCGCGCCGGTGGTTACACTCGCATTCTGAAGTGTGGCTTCCGTGCAGGCGACAACGCGCCGATGGCATACATCGAGCTGGTTGATCGTTCAGAGAAAACAGAAGCTGCTGCAGAGTAATCTGTAGTAACGTAAAAAAACCCGCCTCGGCGGGTTTTTTTATATCCGTCATATCCCCACTTATCTACAATATCTGTATTCTTTTTGTTCATCCCCTGGAGTGTTGTATGTGGTTACTGGACCAGTGGGCAGAGCGCCATATTATTGATGCACAGTCTAAAGGCGAGTTTGATGATTTACCGGGAACGGGCGAACCGCTGACTCTTGACGATGACTCCCATGTCCCGCCTGAACTCCGAGCCGGATACCGTTTATTAAAAAATGCAGGCTGCCTTCCTCCTGAGCTCGAGCAACGCAGAGAGGCAACACAGCTGCTTGAAATACTCGCGGGGATCCGCAAAGATGATCCCAGTTATCCGGAGGTGAGCCGAAGACTATCGCTACTGGAACTTAAACTTCGGCAGGCTGGACTCAGCACCGAGTTTTTGCGCGGTGACTACGCAGATAAGCTGCTAAAAAAGATCAACGATGAATAGCGGAGAGAGCATGTACCGAATTGGTGAAATAGCGAAACTGGCTGACGTGACGCCAGATACTATCCGCTACTATGAAAAGCAGCAGATGATGGAGCATGAGGTACGTACTGAAGGCGGATTTCGCCTCTATACAGAAAGCGATCTTCAGCGCCTGAAGTTTATTCGTTATGCCCGGCAGCTTGGTTTCACTCTGGAGTCGATCCGCGAATTGCTTTCGATCCGTGTTGATCCCGAACACCATACCTGTCAGGAATCAAAAGGGATCGTCCAGGAAAGACTGCAAGAAGTCGAAGCCCGTATTGCGGAACTTCAGACGATGCAACGGTCTCTGCAGCGATTGAATGATGCATGTTGCGGCAAGGCACACAGCAGCGTGTATTGCTCTATTCTTGAAGCTCTTGAGCAAGGCGCCAGTGGAACAACATCAGGCTGTTGATTTATTGAACTGTCAGGTCTACACTCGCGGCGTAAATTACTACAAACTGGAGATATTATGAGTCGTTATCAGCACACCAAAGGGCAGATAAAGGACAATGCCATTGAGGCGCTTCTGCATGACCCACTGTTCAGACAGCGCGTTGAGAAAAATAAGAAAGGGAAAGGAAGTTACCTACGTAAAGGCAAACATGGCAATCGGGGTAACTGGGAGGCCAGTGGCAAGAAAGTAATTAACTTTTTTACCACTGGCCTTCTTGTTTCAGTGAGTGCTTAAGAGCGGTTATTCTGTTCTTTCAGCAGGTCACGAATTTCACTCAGTAATACTTCTTCTTTCGATGGAGCTGGCGGTGCTGCCGGCTCTTCTGCTTTTTTACGGTTCAGTTTGTTAATCAGTTTGATTGCCATAAAGATAGCAAACGCAACAATAATGAAATCGAAGACATTCTGAATAAATACACCGTAATGCATGACCACGGCAGGGATGTCTCCCTGTGCATCACGTAGCGTTAAAGCAAACTGTTTAAAATCAATTCCACCAATTAACAGCCCCAGTGGCGGCATGATGATATCGGCAACCAGTGATGAAACAATCTTACCGAATGCCGCACCAATAATGACACCCACTGCCAAATCGACAACATTCCCGCGCATCGCGAATTCGCGAAACTCTTTAATAATGCTCATTTTATTCTCCCTATGCAGCTGACGTTTATAAGTTTAACAAATGTTTAGGCAATTTCCATTTATGTATTGCCGAAAGGAAAATTTATTAGACCATGAAAAATAAAGGGAAATAAAAAGGGCGCTGTATTAGCGCCCAAATTATTACAGGAAGAAAGGACTTGGCTGGAATAGTCGCTCGACGTCGGTAATAAACTTTTTATCCGTCAGGAACATAATTACATGATCGCCCTGCTCAATGCGCAGGTTATCGTTGGCAATCATCACATCGTTACCACGCACAACGGCGCCAATAATGGTTCCAGGGGGAAGTTTAATTTCATCAATTGAGCGACCCACAACTCGTGATGTCGTTTCATCCCCGTGCGCGACAGCTTCAATGGCTTCTGCTACTCCACGGCGTAGTGAAGAAACGCCAACAATGTCAGCTTTACGTACGTGGCTCAGCAGTGCAGAGATGGTCGCCTGCTGCGGCGATATCGCAATATCGATCACGCTGCCTTGCACAAGATCGACGTATGCTCTGCGTTGGATTAACACCATCACTTTCTTGGCACCCATCCGTTTGGCAAGCATCGCCGACATGATATTTGCTTCATCATCGTTGGTTACTGCGATAAACAGATCAACCTGATCGATATGTTCTTCGGCCAGTAACTCTTGATCCGAAGCATCACCAAAAAAGACGATCGTATTTTGCAGTTTCTCCGCAAGTTCGGATGCGCGCTGTTGATTACGTTCGATCAGTTTGACGCTGTAATCTTTTTCCAGACGACGTGCCAAACCCGCACCGATATTACCGCCGCCCACTAACATAATGCGTTTGTACGGCTTTTCCAGACGTTGCAGTTCACTCATTACGGCGCGTATATGCTGTGATGCCGCAATAAAGAAGACTTCATCACCCGCTTCAACGATCGTAGAACCTTGCGGACGGATCGGTCGGTCATGACGGAAAATCGCCGCAACGCGGGTATCGATGTGCGGCATATGCTCACGCATTGTTGACAGCGCATTACCGATAAGCGGCCCGCCGTAATAGGCTTTTACTACTGCCAGACTGACTTTACCTTCGGCAAAATTCACCACCTGTAATGCGCCCGGATATTCAATCAGGCGATAAATGCTATCGATAACCAGTTGCTCAGGCGCAATCAGGTGATCGATTGGTACCGCATCGGATTGGAACAGCTTGTCGGCATCGCGAACGTAATCTGGTGAACGAATACGGGCGATGCGATTAGGCGTATTAAACAGTGAATAAGCTACCTGGCAGGCAACCATATTTGTTTCATCTGAGCTGGTTACGGCAACCAGCATATCGGCATCGTCGGCACCGGCTTCACGTAATACGCGGGGATGCGAACCATGCCCTTGCACGACGCGGAGATCAAACTTGTCCTGTAGGCTGCGTAGGCGTTCACCATTGGTATCGACTACCGTGATATCGTTGTTCTCTCCGACCAGGTTTTCAGCCAGCGTACCGCCAACTTGCCCAGCGCCCAGAATGATAATTTTCATCAGTCGCGACCCGTTATCTCATCACTTTTTGATTAGCTTAGCGTAAAAGAAGCCATCGCCATCTTCCGCACCCGGTAAATTCTGTCGCCCGGGTTTTTCCGGCGTACCGGTTTCGCTTAATACCGCATCCGCAGTGCGTGCCAGGAAGGCGGCAATTTGCTGCTGGTTCTCTTCTGGCAGGATAGAGCAGGTTGCATAAACCAGCGTACCGCCAGGTTTAAGATGTGACCAGGTTGCATTCAGGATCTCAGCCTGCAATTGGGCAAGTTCGGCAATATCCCGGTCGCGGCGTAGCCATTTGATATCCGGATGGCGACGGATCACCCCGGTAGCAGAACATGGAGCGTCCAGCAAAATACGGTCAAACTGTTGTTCACCGCACCACTGCTGTGGATAGCGGCCATCACCCTGTTTTACGGTTGCCTTCATGCCCAGACGTTTCAGATTGTCATAAACGCGCGATAAGCGTTTTTCATCCACATCGACGGCCATGACGTTAGCTTGCGGAGCAACTTCCAGAATGTGAGTGGTTTTACCACCCGGTGCACAGCACAGGTCGAGGATCTGTTCACCGTCCTCCGGCAACAGATAATTTACGCACCCTTGAGCGGAAGCATCCTGGACGGTGACCCAGCCTTCATCAAAACCTGGGAGGGCGTGAACTGGAGCTGGCGTTTCCAGACGCACTGCATCCGGGTAATCTGGATGCGGGAAACCGGTTAATCCCGCTTCGGTAAGCAGGTCCAGCCAGGCGTCGCGAGTATGGTGATTACGATTGACTCGTAGCCACATCGGTGGTCGCTGGTTATTGGCTTCAAGAATGGCTTCCCACTGCTGCGGATACGCACTCTTAATACGTTTCACCAGCCAGGAGGGGTGTAAGAAGCGCAAATCGCTTTGCGCAAACTCGGCCAGCAGTTCATCCTGACGGCGTTGAAACTGGCGCAGTACGCCGTTAATCAGCCCTTTCAGCTGTGGACGCTTAATAACAACCGCGCCTTCTACGGTCTCAGCCAGCGCAGCGTGTGCTGGAATACGAGTATGCAGAAGTTGGTAGAAGCCCACCATGATCAGGTAGTGAACGGTGCGCTGTTTGCCCGTCATTGGACGTTCCATCAGTTGCTGGATCATCCACTCCAGTTGAGAGAGTGTACGCAATACGCCGAAGCAAAGTTCCTGCAACAGCGCTTTGTCTTTATCGGCAACTTTTTGCTGCATGGCGGGCAGCACGTTACTTAATGATTGTCCTTTCTCGACAACCTGTTCGACGGCCTGGGCCGCCATACTGCGTAAATTAAGATGTTTTTTCATAAGCGCAAAAATAAAAATGCCCGGAGACACCGGGCTTAAAGAGATGAACCGTCAGAGCAGACGGTTTCCGGGCACGAACCACTCCCGGCGCGAATTAAGCAGATCCTGCGCGCTCATGGCTTTTTTTCCGGCAGGCTGCAAAGAGATAAGATTCAGAATACCGTCGCCTGTTGCGACCTGGATACCCTGCTTTGTCGCCTCAAGAATGGTGCCAGGCTCGGCCTGGGCGTTTGCAGCAATAACCGAGGCTTGCCAGACTTTCACTGGCTGACCGTCGATTTCAAGCCAACTCATTGGCCACGGGTTAAAGGCGCGGATGCAACGTTCCAATTGAACAGCCGAAAGCGACCAGTCGATGCGGGCCTCTTCTTTGCTGAGTTTTTCTGCATGTGTAACCAGTGATTCATCTTGTACCACAGGTTTTATTGTGCCGGCAGCCAGCTGTTTTAGCGTTTCAATCAGCCCCTGAGGCCCCAGGTCTGCCAGTTTGTCGTATAACGAACCGCTGGTATCTTCTGCCGTAATCGGGCAAGACAGCTTCAGCAGCATATCACCAGTGTCGAGGCCAACATCCATCTGCATGATGGTAACACCGGTTTCGGCGTCGCCAGCCCACAGCGAGCGTTGGATTGGTGCAGCGCCACGCCAGCGCGGAAGCAGGGAACCGTGAACGTTGATACAACCCAGGCGCGGCATTTCCAGTACGGCTTTTGGCAGAATCAGGCCATATGCCACCACCACCATCACGTCTGCGTGTAAATCAGCAACCAGTTGCTGGTTTTCCTGAGGGCGAAGAGAGACGGGTTGAAAAACCGGTATCCCTTTTTCTTCTGCCAGCACTTTTACCGGGCTGGGCATCAGCTTTTTACCGCGTCCCGCCGGGCGGTCCGGTTGGGTAAACACGCCAACGACGTTATGTCCAGAAGACAGCAGCGCGTCGAGATGACGCGCTGCAAAGTCAGGTGTACCCGCAAAAATAATACGTAGTGAGTCTGACACGTTGATTCTTGTCCTTAAGCTCGGGCGTTCAGGCGGTCGAGTTTTTCAACTTTCTGACGAATACGTTGTTGCTTCAACGGAGACAGATAATCGATAAACAGTTTACCGACCAGGTGATCCATTTCATGTTGAATGCAGATAGCCAGCAGGCCATCGGCTTCCAGTTCAAAAGTTTTGCCGTCGCGATCGAGCGCACGAATTTTTACTTTCTCTGCACGTGGTACTAATGCACGCTGTTCAGGAATAGACAGACAACCTTCTTCAATGCCGGTTTCGCCGTCTTTCTCCAGTAGCTCTGGGTTAATGAGTACCAACTGCTCGTCGCGATTTTCAGAGACATCAATAACAATGATGCGCTGATGAATATCGACCTGTGTTGCTGCCAGGCCGATACCTTCTTCGGCGTACATCGTTTCGAACATATCATCAACGATACGCTGAATTTCTGCATTCACTTCTTCAACCGGTTTTGCGACTGTGCGAAGGCGCTCGTCCGGAATATGTAACACTTGCAAAACTGACATAGTTATCCAGAGTTGTGTTCAGGAGTTGAAAAGATTATTACCTCTATTCTAGACAAAACCCCCTCTGATTGACAGCATCAGTGACCAATCGCAAAGATTGCCAGGACTGCTTGTGGCAGGGGAACAGGGATGACCCAAATCGAAATTTGGCTACGTTTAGCGCAAGTGAATGAACTGTATGGTGATGAGATGGTGCGCGTTGCTCACTGGCTCAATACTCAACCGTGTATTAACAACGCGGTACTCCTGCAGGCAGGATTCTCTCCACGCCAGGCAAGACGCTTTTTAACTTTTTCAGATCTGACGCTGGAAAAAACGCTGCGCTGGCTTGAACAGCTTAACCACCATTTTGTGGTTGCCGACAGCGAGCATTATCCGCCACAGCTCCGTGCGATTGAGGATTATCCTGGGGTGCTTTTTGTCGCAGGAAATCCCGCATGCCTCCACTCATTTCAAGTTGCCGTTGTCGGCAGTCGACAACACTCCTGGTATGGCGAACGTTGGGGACGGTTGTTTTGTGAAAAGCTTGCTGCATGTGGGGTGACGATCACCAGCGGTCTGGCCCGGGGGATTGATGGCGTGGCGCACAATGCTGCAATAAACCGACAAGGCACAAGTATTGCAGTTCTGGGAAATGGACTTGAGACCATTCACCCGCGACAGCATATCCGTCTTGCGGAGCGACTGATTGAAGCTGGGGGCGCACTGGTGTCTGAGTTCCCATTAGATACGCTCCCTTTGCCGCGCAATTTTCCCCGACGAAATCGCATTATCAGTGGTCTAAGTAAAGGTGTACTGGTTGTCGAAGCTGCACAGCGTAGCGGGTCGCTGGTTACTGCTCGCTGTGCACTGGAACAAGGGCGGGAGGTGTTTGCTTTACCAGGGCCGATTGGGAGCCCGGGAAGTGAAGGCCCGCATTGGCTTATTCAGCAGGGAGCCATGCTTGTGACGACACCAGAGGAAATTCTTGAAAATTTGCAATATGGGCTGCAATGGTTGCCAGATGAACCTGAAAAATCAATTTATTCGCCAGATCACGAAGAGGTGGCATTGCCATTTCCGGAGCTCCTGGCTAACGTAGGAGATGAGGTAACACCTGTTGACGTCGTCGCTGAACGTGCCGGCCAACCTGTGCCAGAGGTAGTGGCTCAACTGCTCGAACTGGAGTTAGCAGGGTGGATCGCAGCTGTACCCGGCGGCTATGTCCGATTGAGGAGGGCATGCCATGTTCGACGTACTAATGTATTTGTTTGAGACATATATCCATAACGAAGCTGAGCTGCGTGTGGATCAGGACAA
Source organism: Citrobacter sp. A316 (assembly GCF_002042945.1). Lineage (NCBI taxonomy): Bacteria > Pseudomonadati > Pseudomonadota > Gammaproteobacteria > Enterobacterales > Enterobacteriaceae > Citrobacter > Citrobacter sp. A316. The sequence continues at coordinate 3,699 of NZ_MVFZ01000034.1, read as the reverse complement.
ACTGGAACGGGATCTTACCGACGCTGGTTTTGATCGTGAAGACATTTACAACGCGTTACTTTGGCTGGAGAAGCTTGCTGACTATCAGGATGGCCTTGCTGAACCTATGCAACTGGCATCGGACCCTCTTTCTATACGTATTTATACTGCAGAAGAGTGCGATCGACTGGATGCAAGCTGTAGAGGGTTCCTGCTATTCCTGGAGCAGATTCAGGTGCTAAACCTCGAAACGCGAGAAATGGTTATTGAGCGCGTACTCGCGCTGGATACGGCAGAGTTCGATCTGGAAGACCTGAAGTGGGTGATTCTGATGGTGCTATTCAACATTCCAGGTTGTGAAAATGCCTATCAGCAAATGGAAGAATTACTCTTTGAAGTGAATGAAGGTATGCTGCATTAATCAATCTTCATTCAGTATGAGTTGTTATGGCTAAATCAGCACTGTTCACGGTGCGTAAAAATGAGCCCTGCCCACAATGCGGGGCTGAACTGGTTATTCGTTCCGGGAAACACGGTCCGTTTCTCGGTTGTTCACACTATCCAGAATGCGATTACATCCGTCCGCTGAAATCTTCCGCGGACGGACATATTGTCAAAGTTCTGGAGGGTAAGTTTTGTCCTGCATGTGGCGCTGAGCTGGTGCTGAGACAGGGACGATTCGGTATGTTCATTGGATGCAGTGATTATCCTGCGTGCGATCACACCGAGCTCATCGACAAGCCTGATGAAACAGCAATTGTCTGTCCTCAATGCCAGACTGGTCATCTTGTCCAGCGGCGTTCCCGTTATGGCAAAACCTTTTACTCCTGCGATCGCTATCCGGAGTGCCAGTTTGTCATTAACTTCAAACCGTTAGCCGGAGAATGTCCTGAGTGTCATTATCCGCTTCTCATCGAAAAGAAAACCGCGCAGGGTGTGAAGCATTTCTGTGCCAGTAAACAATGTGGAAAGCCGATTTCGGCGGAATAAAAAAGTGAATAATAGCCTGCCCACAGACGCTATCGCTGCGGCGATAGCGGTTCTGAAACAAGAAAAAGTCATCGCCTATCCAACTGAAGCTGTATTTGGTGTCGGCTGCGACCCCGATAGCGAAACGGCTGTAACCCGTTTGTTGGCGCTAAAACAACGCCCGGTCGATAAAGGGTTAATTTTAATCGCGTCAAACTTTGAACAACTTAAACCGTATATCGACGATAGCATGCTCACCGATGCTCAACGTGACGCTGTTTTCGCCCGTTGGCCTGGTCCTGTTACCTTCGTTTTCCCAGCGCTTGCGACAACGCCACGCTGGTTGACCGGGCGCTTTGATTCTCTGGCTGTTCGCGTCACCGATCACCCGCTGGTGGTTGCGTTGTGCCAGGCTTATGGCAAACCGTTAGTTTCTACCAGTGCTAATTTGAGTGGCTTACCGCCTTGCAGAACGGTAGAGGAAGTTCACGCACAGTTCGGTACAGACTTTCCCGTGGTTGAAGGGGAGACCGGAGGGCGTTTGAATCCTTCGGAGATCCGTGATGCTCTGACAGGTGAACAGTTTCGACAGGGGTAATATGAAAGAAGCCTATGCTGTTTTTGGTAATCCGATAGCGCACAGTAAATCGCCCTTTATTCATCAGCAATTTGCAGAGCAACTGAAGATTAATCACTCCTATGGGCGTGTACTGGCGCCCATTAATGATTTTGTGAATACGCTGAACGCTTTTTTTGCTGAGGGCGGGAAGGGGGCAAATGTCACCGTGCCTTTTAAAGAAGAGGCATTTGCACGTGCCGATGAACTAACGGAGCGGGCATCGCTTGCTGGAGCGGTCAACACCCTTAAACGGCTGGAGGATGGGCGTTTACTGGGAGACAACACGGATGGTATCGGCTTGTTGAGCGATCTTGAGCGTTTATCTTTTATTCGTCCCGGATCGCGAGTTCTGTTGATTGGTGCGGGTGGTGCATCCCGTGGAGTTTTATTACCTCTTCTTTCTATGGATTGTGCGGTGACTATTGTTAACCGTACCGCTTCGCGCGCTGAAGAACTGGCACAAATCTTCTCACATACCGGCAGCGTACAGGCGGTAGGAATGGACGAGCTTGATAATTACAGTTTTGATCTGATTATTAACGCGACATCCAGCGGAATTAGCGGTGAGATACCGGCTATTCCGACATCTCTTATCCACCCTTCCGTCTATTGCTATGACATGTTTTATCAGAAAGGAGATACACCGTTCCTCTCCTGGTGTGCCAAACATGGGGCGAAACATTACGCCGATGGCCTGGGTATGCTGGTGGGACAAGCAGCGCACGCCGTTTTACTCTGGCATGGGGTTTTGCCGCAGATTGAACCCGTCATTAAAAGCATGCAGCAGGAATTGTCAGCATGAATCAGGCGATCCAATTTCCCGAGCGAGAAGAATGGCGCACGGATGTTAACGCCGTTGTGTTTCCGGCGATGGTTCATGGTATGCAGTTAACATGTGTCATCTCTGGAGAGATGCTGGCGTCCCGCTTTGGCGGCGACACGCCTGAACAGTGGTTGGAAATCTTTCAACAGCATCGCTGGGATCTGGAAGAAGAAGCTGAAGGATTGATCCAGGCCCAGCAGGAAGATGCTCAAGGTTGGGTTTGGTTACTCTGACTTAAATATTCATCTTTCCACTTAACATAGTTGTTAGCTGAATATTGTAAGCCTGCTTTCTCTTCATCGCTTAATGGACGGATTTGTTTAACCGGGCTTCCCAGGTACAGATACCCGCTTTCAAGGCGTTTGTTTTGGGGAACCAGGCTCCCAGCCCCAATCATAACGTCGTCTTCTACGACTACGCCATCCAGCAGAATCGAACCCATGCCGACTAATACGCGGTTGCCAATGATGCATCCGTGTAGCATGACCTTGTGACCGACCGTCACATCCTCACCCACGATCAATGGATTACCCTGCGGATTAGAAGTGGACTTATGTGTGACATGGAGAACGCTGCCGTCCTGAATGTTTGTACGGGCACCAATTTGTACATAGTTAACGTCGCCACGAATGGCGACCAGTGGCCAAATTCCGACATCATCAGCCAAACGAGCATCACCAATGACGACACTGCTGGTGTCGATCATCACGCGATTTCCGATCTGTGGGAAAAGATCCTTATAAGGACGCAGTACATCAGACATGTTTACCTCAACGAAAATAGAGCAGTAATGAAGACTTTGGTTGGATTATTGAGACTGTGCAAGTGGTTTAGCTATCAAATATCAGCCAAATTGCGCAGGAATGTAGCGAAAGGAGTGAAAAACAAGCATTCAGAAAAAAAGATCCAAAAAATACTTGTGCTAAAAAATGGGATCCCTATAATGCGCCTCCATCGACACGGCGGATGTGAATCACTTCACGCAAACAGCCGGTTCGGTTGAAGAGAAAAACCTGAAAATGAGGGTTGACTCTGAAAGAGGAAAGCGTAATATACGCCACCTCGCGACAGAGCGCTAAAGCGCGTCGCAACTGCTCTTTAACAATTTATCAGACAATCTGTGTGGGCACTCGAAGATACGGATTCTTAACGTCGCAAGACGAAAAATGAATACCAAGTCTCTGAGTGAACATACGTAATTCATTACGAAGTTTAATTCACGAGCATCAAACTTAAATTGAAGAGTTTGATCATGGCTCAGATTGAACGCTGGCGGCAGGCCTAACACATGCAAGTCGAACGGTAGCAC
>NZ_MVFZ01000033.1:0-31759 GCF_002042945.1 Citrobacter sp. A316 | reverse complement strand
ATAGAATCCTCCAATCTCCTTCGTCTCTTTCACTATCTTATTGTCATTGCTCGATTTTGATACCAAATTTCATTTTTACAAAACTTTCATAAATACATTTTGCCCGTTCTTTTGGCTAAATAAAAAAATAGTTGATAGATAAAAACTCTATAAAAACTATAAATAATAGCCATTAACACTGTGTTTTACGTGTTTTTTGGCTATTTTTTAGGTAAACGATCGCTCGACAGACAGTGTTACAACACGATTCCCTGAGTTTGATTAATACCGGATTTTTGCATTGTGTCATTTTCTCGTCGACTTAATATAAGCCCCGAAACAGCGTAAACAACTGTGGACGGTATTTCGGATGGAATACCAATGAAGTTCAAAATACGGGGTGGCTTGAGATGGATTGTTTGCAAGGAAATGCACTACCGCCACCTGCAGATCAGGGTTTCCCTTGCATAAATTGTCTGTGGAAATAGATCGTCGGAATAACCAAAAAACAGATATAAGGTTAAGTAGTAATATGAAAATGAAAAACGTGGCTGTGGCTTGTGCGCTGATGGCGGGAATGACTTTTACTGCATCTTCTGCTTTCGCTGCAAAAAATGTTGAACCGACTAACGGTAAAATTCACTTCACTGGTTCTCTGGTTAATTCCGCATGCGGTCTGGCCCCAGAATCCAGCCCGGTGCAGGTTAATTTTGGTGAGATCCCAACTTCTCAGTTAAAAGACAACCAACGTGCTGGTGTTAAGCATGCCAAAATCGTTCTGCAGGGCTGCGATACAACTGTTGCGAAAACCGCCACAGTAACCTACACCCCGGCAACGATTGATACCGACAACAATGCGCTGGCTGCATTTACCTCAGGTACAGCAAAGGGCGCGGGCATCGGTATGATTGACAGTGGTAACCAGGACGTGAAATGGGGCGAAGCCGCATCTCAGGTCAACATTACCGATGGCGAAACCGACATTGATTTCGTTGCTTACCTCCAGGCCAACAACGCATCCGCAGCTGTAACCCCTGGTGACTTCGAATCTACTGTTAATTTCCAGATCGACTATCAGTAACGATCTGCTGCGGGCGCAACTATGCGCCTGCTTAACCCTTCCTGCGAATAACTGAAAGGAAATGCGGTGATGCCTGGATGGCGTATTTTACTGCTTTTTATCTTCATATCGCCTGCATGGGTTTTGGCTGACACCAATCGTCTTGTCAGTACGCCCGGCAAAATGCGCATGCGGGGAAATATTATTGAGGCTGCCTGTTATGTCGATCCACACGACCGGTCGCTGCTGGTTGAATTTGATGACCTCTCAGCCAGAGATATTTCCGGAAAACCTGAAAAAGTATCTGCGCATGATTTCAGCATTCATTTGCTGGGATGCTCATTAGGGGATTCTCAACACCCCGGGAATCTGTTCCAACGCGCCAATATTACCTTTTCCGGCGCACCGGATAGTGACAATCCTGATTATCTGAGCGTGCAATCGGAAACTGAAAATTTAGCGATAGAAATATATGACGGCAAAGGAAAGCAAATTCATCTGGGTGAACCATCACCGGATTATGCGCTCAACCCAGGGAAAAACACGCTCAATTTTACGGCTTATTTGATCTCCCGCGATGGAAGAATGACGTCTGGTGAATTTACTGCAGTCACGCATTTTGTTGTGAATTATCTCTGAGCTGCACGGCAATTCGGGTATCTGAAGGTTTGCGAACGAAAATGATCACGCTGAAAACAGATAAAAAACGTCTGGCGCTTTTAATTGCTCTGGTCTGTGCCTCTTCATGGGCTGAAGCGGATGAGTCTATTGAATTTAATACTGACGTCCTGGACGCCAGTGACAGACAAAATGTCGATTTACAGCGTTTTTCCGAAGGCAACTTTGTGACTCCAGGAGAATATCTGCTGGATGTTCGTATTAACAGCCAGGAGATCCCTCAGCAGTTGATCCGTTATATCGTTGATCCTGCCAACTCGCATAAATCCATGGCGTGCATGACGCCGCAACAGCTCGAATTACTGGCGCTCAAAGAAGAGGCGCTGACCTATATTCATCCGATTAGCGCGACCTGCTATGACATTTCCCGTCTGCCGGGTGTGGCACTGAATAATAGCGCAGGCGTGCTGGATATTACCGTGCCTCAGGCATGGATGAAATATACCGATCCAGACTGGACGCCACCGGAGCGCTGGGATAACGGCGTCGCGGGACTGATTTTCGACTACAGCGTCTCGGGCCAGGCCACACATTACGAACAAGGTGGCGATCATTACCGCTCTCTGTCTGGTTATGGACAAACGGGCTTTAACCTCGGTGCGTGGCGCTTTCGTGGCCAGTATCAGGCCAATTATGCTTCGGATGAAAATCGTGGGCGTATCGACTGGGATCAGATCTATGCCTATCGCCCGCTACCGATGCAGGCTGCAAAACTGACGGTCGGTGAAATCTACCTGAATTCTCAGGTGTTTGATTCAGTGCGATTTACCGGGGCTAACCTCGCTAGCGACGAGCGCATGCTACCACCGAACTTGCAGGGCTACGCGCCCGAAGTGCACGGCATCGCCCGCAGTAATGCGAAGGTCACCGTCAGTCAGCAGGGGCGTGTTATCTATCAAACCACCGTTCCAGCGGGGCCATTTAATATTCAGGATTTACACGGCTCGGTACGTGGCACGTTGGATGTTCGCGTCGAAGAGCAGGATGGCAGCGTACAAACCTTTCAGGTCAATACGGCCGATATTCCTTACCTGACGCGCCCGGGCTATGTTCGCTACAACGCCGCGGTCGGTAAGCCATCGCGTTATAACCACGACGTCCAGGGACCTGCATTTTATAGCGGTGATTTTTCATGGGGGGTCAGCAATGCGTGGTCACTGTACGGCGGCGCATTGCTGACTGGCGATCGCTATAACGCCTGGTCGATGGGGATTGGGCGGGATTTGAGCTGGCTGGGCGCGCTGTCGGCTGACGCGACGCAATCCGTGAGCCGGGTGAAGCATCAGACTGAACAAAAAGGGATGTCCTTTAAGCTCAGCTATGCCAAAACCTTTGATGAATACAACAGCGCCATCACCTTTGCCGGTTACCGCTTTTCACAGCGTAACTTCCGCACCTTCTCGCAGTTCCTCGACGAGCAGTATGAAAATAACAACAGCGCCGGCAACGAAAAAGAGATGTACACCATCACCGGTAACAAGACCTTTTTTGCTGACGATCCGCAATTAGCGACCACGCTGTACCTGACCTATACCCACCAGAATTACTGGGATCGTGGCTCTCAGGATCGTTACGGGTTGTCGATGGGACACAGCTTTTCGTTCGCAGGCATTCAGGGGATCAGCGCCAACCTTGCCGCTTACCGCTCTGAGTATCAGGGCAAACGGGACGACAGCCTTTCGCTGTCCATTTCGGTGCCATGGAGCGATGGCCGCTCAATGGATTATGAAGTGCAAAACAGCGGCAGCCAGACCAGTCAGATGGTTTCGTATTCCGATAACCGCGATCGTAACAATCCATGGCGACTGCGCGCAGGGGTTTCCGGTGAAGGGCACACCGCGTTTGATGGCTACTACAAGCATCGCAGCATGATGGCGGAACTGGAATCTAACGTCAGCTGGCAGCAATCACGGTATTTCTCCGTAGGCGGCACGATGCGTGGCGGCTTTACCGCAACGCGTCACGGTGCGGCGTTACATAACAGCCAGGCGTCAATGAATACCGCCAGGGTGATGGTTGATACCGATGGTGTGGCGAATGTACCGCTGAACGGCGAACAGGCACACTCAAATCGCTTCGGTATTGCCGTCGTACCGGACGTCGTCAGCTATCACAGCTTTGATACCCGTATCGATGTGGACGCAATGGACGAAGATATTTCCGCGACCAAAGCCATCGTCACCAACACCCTGACGGAAGGCGCGATTGGTTATCAGCGCTTCGCCGTGGCGCAGGGGCAAAAAATGATGGCGCTGCTGCGCCTGAAGGATGGCTCGGTACCGCCGTTTGGTGCCGAAGTGTTTAATGCCAACGGTGTCAGTGTTGCCATGGTGATGGAAAACGGCATGGCCTGGATTGCGGGTGTGAATCCAGCCGAGCGTCTTTCTGTTGCCTGGGGCGGTCGCGCGCAGTGTCACTTACAGGTGCCGCAACAAATCAACCCGGAAGGTAACGTGCTGTTGCCTTGTGAATAATATCAATAACCTGAATGAATTTTGTCATGAAAAATCAAGCTTTTTACTCCGTGCAGCGTTGGCTCAAACCCGTGGCCTGCGGTCTGCTTTTTATTGCAGAAATCAACGCCTCATGGGCGGGCATTGCACTTGACCGTACCCGTCTGATCATCACCGGTGATGCGCGATCTGTCAGCGCGAACTTAACCAACACCAGTCCGAGTATTCCGTTTCTGGCTCAGTCGTGGGTGGAAGACGCCAATGGAACAAAAATTACCTCGCCGTTGATGGTTTTACCGCCGCTACAACGGATTAACGGCGGGCAAAAGGGCATTGCGCGTGTGACGAAAACCAGCGGTATTAACGCTCTGCCGCAGGATCGCGAGAGTCTGTTCTACCTGAACGTGCGTGAAATTCCGCCCAAGCCGGATAAGCCGAACGTGCTGCAGCTGGCGATGCAGTCGCGCATCAAACTGTTCTACCGTCCGACCACCATCGTGCCGGAAACACCGGGTGCCGTGTGGCAAAACCAACTGGTCTTTCATAAGCAGGGCCTGCGCTGGAGTGTGGATAACCCAACGCCGTACTTCGTCACCTTGATCGGCTTAAGCCGCAAACCTGAAGCCCAGGGCGGCGACAGGCTGACTGATTTCCCAGGGATTATGGTTTCACCAAAATCCTCTCTCGATTTCAGCGTGACCGACGGTAGCGTTAGCCAGTTCAGCATGATGTACGTGAACGATTTTGGCGGTCATCCCGAACTGAAATTCAGCTGCACAGGCAATGTGTGTAAAGCATTGCCGATGGAGCAACAGCCCCGGTAACAGGATTCGTAAATGAAAAAGATGCTTTGCGCTTTGCTGATGGCGGGCATGGCCTGCTCGGTTCAGGCCACAAGCGGTCGCCAGGATATGAGCAACGTGTCCGGCGAGTATGGCAACGTCCGCTTTCATGGTCGGGTGTTTGTTTCGCCGTGCGTACTGGATATGGCCTCCCGCGATCAGACTATCGATCTTGGTGATATTTCCGCCAGCCGATTTCGCCAGGGCGGCGATCGCAGCGATCCGGTATCGGTCACGCTGTATCTGAACGGCTGCTTAAAGGGCTCCGGTCATACCTTAAGGGATTTCCCCGGACAGACCAGTGAGATGCCTGAACTTGCGCACAGCACGGTGGAACGTGGTGTTTCGATGACGCTAATGGCTGAAGGCGCACCGGAAAACAGCGATTTGGGGCGCATACGTGGCGATGTTCGCGGCGCGGGCATCCGGCTACTGACTGAACATAACCAGTTGATCCACCTGAACCAACCGCAACGCATGTGGATCCTCAAACCGGGTGATAACGCCATTCATTTTCTTGCCGCGCTGGAATCTTTTGGGCGAGAGGTGACCGCAGGAGAATTTAACGGCCTGGTCAGACTTAAGCTGGAGTATCTATGAGCGTATTACGTAAAACGCTGTTGTGGGTGGTGCTGGCAGGCTGTCCGTTGGCCGGGCAGGCATTTACACAGGGAGAAGGTGAGCCGGAAGGTGGCTCTCCGCATCAGTACGATATTGAACTTAGCTCGCTGGATGTCAGCAAAAACCACGTGGGTGGCAGAACGGAGCCGTTCCCATGGAATCTGGGCGGCTGGTATGTGGTGAATTTCTATTGCGAACAGGCTGACATCTCCCGAGCACCGATTTACTACACCACTACAACCACTATGCCGCCTTCAAATCAGGGGGCGAACCGTTTTCGGCTAAACGAGTATCTGGATGTGGAAGTTCAGGTGTGGGTTGCCGGGGGCTATAAAAAATATGTGCAGGCACCTTTCACCAATGTTTCAAACCGCAACAGCAACAACAGCTGTAAAAAGCGTAAGGGCTACACGCGAGCGACTAACGTTGAAAGTGGTTCAAAAGGGAAAGTGACGTTTATTGTCACTAAACCCATTATCAATGGCATCAATATCACATCCCAGTCGCTGGTGGAGGTGGCCGGGCGCATGGGGAGCGCGGGACCTACGCCAACCACGGCGATTTCTCGTGTGGTGATTAAATCCGGGCTGATTACCGTCCCGGACAAATGCACCTTCAACCGGGGAGACAAAATCAGCATTGAGTTTGGCGATCTGCCTGGATCCGCTGCCCGGCTCAACGGCACTAACTACAGCAAGTCAGTCCCTATACATGTGGTCTGTGAAGGCGGGAGCTTCGATCAGGGCGCGCTGAACATTAATCTTGGTGTACAAACGACCACGGCGTCAGGCACGGCGGGGTTTAACGGTAATCTCCTTGGCACGCTAAGCGGCGGACAAAAGCGCGATGATCTCGGCATTATGCTTAAAGACGAGAGTGGTGGCACCGTCGTGCCCAATCAATTCTACAACGTGAAGGGGTTTTACCAGAATCAGGGCGACTGGAATCTCACCGCCGCGCCGGTGGCAAAACCGGGCGTGGGAAGCGTGAAGGAGGGTGAATTTGAAGCCTCTGCCACCGTTGTCGCGCAGTTTCAGTAGGGGGATGTCATGAGATTCTCGGCGTTATTCGCGACCAGTATGTTACTGCTTGCTGGCATGGCGCAGGCCGACACCAAATTGGTCGGCGGCGATATGTATTTTCACGGCACCATCAGAGCGCTGGCCTGTAGCCTTGCACCGGGAGGCGACAAAATCGAGGTCGATTTCAAGCAAATCGCGACACAGGATCTCTATCTCTCGGGGCGCAGTAAGCCGGAAAAATTCAGCATCCAGTTACGTGACTGCAACCCTGAGGTTTTCCGTGGGATCTCGGTTACCTTCAGCGGCCGAGAGGATGCGGAGCTGACCGATCATCTGGCGCTGGATAGCAGTGAACAAGGCGGCGCGTCAGGGATCGGGATTGGGATGAGCGAAGAGGACGGCACGGCAATCCGCCTTGATGAGAGCACGTCAGTCAAAGAGATAACCGAAGGCTCGATGACGCTGAATTTCTTGGCGTGGGTCGCAGCGGAGCCATCGGCAATAAAAAATCAGTCTCTCGAATACGGTCCGTTCAGCGCCAGCGGGACCTGGACGTTGAACTATCAGTAGCATGATGAACGTACTGAATCGCATTGCGCCGCTGCCTGCGCAGAAATTATTGCTCGGTATTAGTCTGTTTTTCTGGTGTGGGGCCATGCATCTCTACTGGCCGAACAACGGCGGCAGTGGTCTGTCGTTGCCGCTTAATATTACGAGCTGGATCTACGCTGTTGTACTGGCTGCAAGTGCATTGATGCTGGTGCCTCGTCAACGCTGGCGCATCACAGTGCCAGCTGCGGGTTTTATGGTCGGGGCGTTCATCCTGGCGTTGCTTTGCCTTCAAACGCCTGTTGTCTGGCAGGCCGAGGCACTGCTGGTGGCGGGGGCGTTACTGGGCGGTGTGAGCGTCTATCTGGTCACATTGCAAATTCCGCTCACGGCAAACACCCTGACTGCACTGCTGGCTCTGTTATGGGGGGCGTGCGTCATTGAATGTCTGGCGTTTGTCTATCAGTACTGGCATTTGCCGGGCGTTGATTACTGGGAGTTTGCCTGGCGGCGCGGTACGCGGCCCTACGGGATATTTCAGCAGGTCAACCTGATGGCCAGCTTCACGGCATGCGGTGTGCTGCTGTCAGCGCCGCTCTTTTTACGTCTGCACGGCGGGTATCGAATTGCCATTGGGATAGGCCTGGTAATGATGGGATTTGTGCTGCATGAATCTCAGTCGCAAACCGGTTATCTGTCTCTGGTTGTCGGTGAGGCGCTGCTGCTGGCGGTTTTCCCGGCGCAACGGCGCACGCTACTGCTGCTTCTACTGCCGCTGGCGTTAGGCGTGGCGGTAGGAGCTACGGCCCGCCATTTTTTGTCTGTGGTAACTGTCGATCATCTGACGACTTCTCAAGTGCGCTGGACGGTGTTGAAAACGTCGTTGGCATTATTTGCCGAACGTCCGTGGATGGGGTGGGGCGTGGGCAGTTTTGCTGCTGTGTTTCTCGAACGCGCGGGGCCATTGGGGCTGGGCAGCATTTCGCATCCGCACAACGAACTGGTGCTGTGGTTGGTGGAAGGCGGCCTGGTTGGTCTCGTGGGGGCACTCTGTTTTATAGCGGGTGGTTTCTGGCTCTGGCTGCATGGTAATTGCTGGCGTCGCGCCTGCCTGGTGGCGGCACTGCCGGTGGTTATTCATATGTTGACGGAATACCCCGTCAGGCAGTCAACGCCACACTGGCTGCTGCTGATCCTGTTGCTTCGATGTGCAGACAGCGCGCGAACGGGAATACGCCTGGCGCGTATGTCGACGTCGCTGATTCGCGCGCCAGGGTTTATCTCGTTACTGACCGTCGCGCCATTGCTGCTGCTCACGCTGCAAATGCAACAGCAACTGACGATGGCGGAGAGGCAGTCAACGCAGTGGCATCTTGCCGAATCGCTCCCTGTAGGAGGCTGGTTCCTTACCAGTCGCTATCGGTTTGATGTCCAGATGGGGTATCTGCAACGGTATCAGCGTACCCGGGACGCACGCTGGCTGGAGGCGGTTCGCCGCTGGGCGCCTGAGTATGTGCGCGTTCACCCAGATCCTAATGTCTCCTTTACGCAAATCTTGCTGGCGTTGCAACAGCGCGACCTGGTCGAGGCGCATCGTCTGGCTACGCGCTTTTGCCTGATTTACCCGAACGATCGCCGTATCCCGTGGCTGCAGGATGCACGACGTCCTTTTAATCAAAAAATGGAATGATATGAACAGATTCAGCGAACAGGCCCGTTATGTGCCAGAACTTCCCCGCAACGCCGAACTGCTGCGGATCACCGGGATCCGTTTGCAGCGCATTCATTTTTTTGATGACGCATCGCTGGATGTCTGTGAAGTGTTAAGTCAGGTACGCACTCCGCTCCCACTGGATCTTTTTTTCAAGCACCTTTCCATCGCGGCAAAACAGCAGCTTTTTCTATGGCAAATGCAGCGGGTGCTGGCGCTCTCTGGAAGCTACTCGCTGAATTTATCCGTCAGGATGCTGACCAGTCTGTCGTGGATCACGCGTCTCACAAAGCAGGTGCATCAGGGGCGGATTGTTATTGAGATTCAGGATCCGGGCTCCATGATGCGCCTGGAGAAGGCAGAGCAGCAGGCCGTATGCATTGCCGTAAAAACGCTGGTGCGTCACGGGTTTCGCGTGTGGCTGGATGATGTTTCGCCTGAGCTATTTTTTGTCTGGCGGCTGTCGGGCATCCGTTTCGATGCCATCAAAATTGAAAGCGGAATGTTTCATCAGTTCAGAACATCGGAGTGGCAGTTGAGGGTTCTGGTCAATCAATTTCGTGGGTTGGGTGAACGGGTGGTCATTGAGGGGGTAGAAACGCCACAGGATTATGCCATTTGCCGTATGAGCGGCGCAGATGCTGTACAGGGCTTTCTGTTTGAGCAGGAAATTTTACCGAAAAGCCTGAATCATTGCTGATTCAGGCTCTGGCCATTACTCGCTCAGCGTCTGTGCGATATCTTTTTGCACCTGCTGGCGCTGTTCAGGGGTCAGCACTTTGTTCAGGTCAAAATAGTATTTCACGCGATAATAACGCGCCTGCTGTTCGATGTTGCTGAACGCGGAAAGCTGTTTTTTGACGGCAGCTTCATCCCATTTCCCTGACTTGATGACATCAATCAACGCGCCGTCTTTTACATCTTTCACTGAAATCTGGCCGACGTTAGTTTCAAGCTGTTGGTGCAGTTTTTTAATCTGCGCAACCTGGTCAGTGCTCAACTTAAGATGTTGTACTATCGGATCCTGGGCTGGAGCCGGAACATTAGATGTCGTTGCTGCAAGCGTACTAAAAGAAGCGCCAGCCACGGTAACTGCCAGCAAAGTCATGCGTACGAAGTTCTTCATTATTGAAATCCTGATAAGGAAATTATCGACATTGTCTGCCACTCGCTGGTTACGAGTGATTATCCTTTGCAGAATACGATGCCCGCAGCATGTCGCCACGCGAATTTGTTTTGCGGTTGGTTACGGAGTGAAACAATCCCGCCACGAAAAACGTTGTGCAGCGGGAGGGAAGGCGATAGTTATAGCGTGAACGGGTCAGCGTCCTGCCAGGCGGGAAACTTCTCGCGATACTCGCGCAGCGCGGAGAGTGACAGCTCAGCGTCAATGCGTGTGGCCTGATGCGGCTCGGCGGTGGCAATAATCTCACCCTGCGGATTAATCACCCGGCTGTCACCGCGATAATGATGCCCGTTACCGTCAGTGCCCACGCGGTTACATCCTGCTACATAAGCCTGGTTTTCAATTGCCCGTGCGGCAAGCAGAAGCTGCCAGTGCAGCGAACGCGGCGCAGGCCAATTGGCAACATACAACGCCAGGTCGTAATCGTTGCGATTGCGCGACCATACCGGGAAACGCAGGTCATAACAGACCAACGGCAGAATACGCCAGCCGCGCCATTCAACAATAACGCGCGCGTCACCTGCCTGATAATGCTGATGCTCATCCGCCATGCGGAACAGATGGCGCTTGTCGTAGAAATGCACATTACCTTCGGGCTCAACCAAAAAAAAGCGGTTTACCGGGCCGCGTTCAGACTGGATAGCAGCGCTGCCCGCGATCAGGGCGTTGGTCTGTTGCGCCTTGACGCGCATCCAACTGACGACCTCTTCCTGCGGTAACGATTTATTTGCCGCTTCCATGGCAAATCCGCTGGTAAACATCTCGGGCAACACGATGACATCACGTCCGGCGACGGTTTCCAGTTGTCGGTCAAAATGGCGCAGGTTGGCCGGGCCATCCATCCAGATCAAGGGTTGTTGCAGCAGAGTAATTTTCAAACCAGGCACGATCGAGGCTCCTCGTTGAACAACATTTTGACACTGTAGCATGAGCTTTAACGAAAATGTGGCAATAAAAAGCCCCGCATTAAGCGGGGCTAAACGTTGTGCGTATATCGTTATGCGGCTTCGACTTTACGCACTTTCTCTGGCAGCTTTACCGGCTGAGTCGCCAGCTCCTCGGGTTCAAAGTCATCCACGTTGATACTGCGCAGGCGGCTCGCTTCGGCTTTCACCAGAATTGCGGCTTCATCTTTATCAATCAGCCCTTTCGCCAGCGCATTGTGCGCCAGTTCGTCGAGACGGGTAAATGGCAGGTTTTTACCCAACTCTTTACAGATCCGCTGGTGGATAGGGTCGGCTGCAATCACGTCCTGCAGCGCCTCTTCCAGCAAACCAACCGGGTTATGCTCGCTTGGCGTCAGATATTGACCGCGACCAATACGAGAACGAGTCGCGCTCGGAACCTGCAAAATCTTCGCGACTTTATGGTCCAGCTTGTCAGACGGAGCGTCGTAGTGGCGACCGGTCGGGAAGATAACCACGTTCAGCAAGCCCGCGACCAGACGGTTCGGGAAGTTTTTCAGCAGATCGTCCATCGCCTGTTCCGCTTTGTACAACGCATCCTGAACGCCCCAGTGAACCAACGGCAGGTCCGCTTCATTACGGCCTTCATCGTCATAACGTTTCAGTACCGCGGAGGCCAGATACAGCTGACTTAACACATCGCCCAGACGCGCGGAGATACGTTCACGACGCTTCAGACTGCCACCCAGTACGGCCATGGACACATCTGAAAGCAATGCCAGGTTGGCGCTCAAACGGTTCAGGTGCTGGTAGTAACGTTTGGTCGCATCGCCGGTTGGCGTGCTGCTGGTTAAGCCACGTGTCAGACCAAGCCAGAAGCTGCGTACTTTGTTACTGCCAACGTGACCGATGTGTTTGAACAGCAGCTTGTCGAACGCATTCACATCGTTACTCTGTGCCGCAGCCATCTCTTCCAGAACGTACGGATGGCAGCGAATCGCACCCTGACCGAAGATCATCATGCTACGGGTCAGAATGTTGGCACCTTCAACGGTAATGGCGATTGGCGCACCTTGATAAGCGCGGGCGAGGAAGTTGCTTTCGCCAAGCATAATGCCTTTACCACCAGTGATATCCATCGCATCAATGATTGACTGCTGCCCGCGGTGGGTACAGTGATATTTCACGATAGCCGACAGCACCGCCGGTTTTTCACCCAGCATAATGCCGTAGGTAATCAGTGATGCCGCAGCGTCCATCACGTAGGCGTTACCGGCAATACGTGCCAACGGCTCTTCAATACCTTCCATCTTGCCGATGGAAATTTTGAACTGGCGACGAATGTGCGCATACGCGCCGGTGGCCATCGCGACCGATTTCACGCCGCCCGTCGAGTTAGACGGCAGGGTAATACCGCGTCCTACAGACAAGCATTCCACCAGCATGCGCCAGCCCTGACCGGCCATTTTCGGACCACCGATGATGTAATCAATCGGTACAAACACATCTTTGCCCAGCGTCGGACCGTTCTGGAACGGCACGTTCAGCGGGAAGTGACGACGCCCAATTTGTACACCCGGCGTTGAGGTTGGGATCAGTGCACAGGTAATGCCGAGATCTTCTTCACCACCCAGCAGTTTTTCCGGGTCGGAGAGTTTAAACGCCAGACCCAGTACGGTAGCGATAGGGGCCAGCGTGATATAACGTTTGTTCCAGGTCAGGCGCATACCCAGCACCTGCTGACCCTGCCAGTCGCCCATACAAACCACGCCGGTATCAGGGATGGCGCCTGCGTCGGAGCCTGCTTCTGGGCTGGTCAGAGCAAAGCATGGGATCTCCTGACCGCGAGCCAGGCGCGGCAGGTAATGATTTTTCTGCTCTTCGGTGCCGTAATGTTGCAGCAGTTCGCCTGGACCTAATGAGTTAGGTACGCCAACGGTGATCGCCAGGATCCCGGAAACGCCGGAGAGTTTCTGCAGAACACGAGCCTGAGCATATGCTGAGAATTCCAGCCCGCCGTACTCTTTCTTAATGATCATCGCGAAGAAGCGGTGTTCTTTCAGATATGCCCACAGTTCCGGCGGCAGATCTGCGAGTTCGTGAGTGATCTGGAAGTCGTTCGCCATGCGGCACGCTTCTTCCACTGGACCGTCAATAAACGCTTGTTCTTCAGCGGTCAGATGCGGTTGAGGATAGTTATGCAGTTTTTTCCAGTCAGGCTTGCCCTGGAACAGGTCACCTTCCCACCAGGTTGTACCCGCATCAATCGCTTCTTTCTCAGTACGCGACATCGGCGGCATGACCTTACGGAAACCGCGGAACACCGGTGCAGAGATCATGGATTTGCGCATCGGCGTAAAGTTAAACGGCACGAGGATAATGGCCAGAGGAACCAGCAGCCAGACTGACCACAGGCCAGCCACGCCAAGCGCAGCTGTCCAGGCGAGCAAAATTAAGCTGCTGAGGAATAAGCTCACGCGGTGATAAAACAGAACGCTGAGCAGAACAACCGTAGCGATAATACTCAAAATCATCATAACGAAAAGCTCCCTTGCTTGTAGGAGGTCTGACCACTTGTGATGATATGGTTGTAGTGGATGTAAATTCTTTTAGCAATGTGTTTACAAAATAATTACAACAAAGCTCACATTGTTGCTGTTTTAACCGGCACAAAAAATCAAAAGCCGTAGCCATTCCTGTGGCTTGTACTTCTCGCTGGTAGCGCTATCCGGTACACTGCGTCTTGTCATTTACATTCATGCTGAAGGATATCCTCATGTACCAGGATCTTATTCGTAACGAACTGAGCGAAGCGGCGGAAACGCTGGCTAATTTTCTTAAAGATGACGCCAATATTCACGCCATTCAGCGCGCGGCGGTTCTGTTGGCAGACAGCTTTAAAGCGGGCGGTAAGGTGCTTTCTTGCGGTAACGGCGGTTCCCATTGCGACGCGATGCACTTTGCCGAAGAGTTGACCGGACGCTATCGCGAGAACCGTCCTGGTTATCCGGCGATCGCTATCTCTGACGTCAGCCATATCTCCTGCGTCAGCAACGATTTCGGTTACGATTATGTGTTCTCTCGCTACGTAGAAGCCGTGGGTCGTGAAGGTGATGTTCTGTTAGGCATCTCGACTTCGGGTAATTCCGGTAACGTAATTAAAGCGATTGCCGCAGCGCGTGAGAAAGGGATGAAAGTGATCACCCTGACCGGTAAAGATGGCGGCAAAATGGCGGGCAGCGCGGATATTGAAATTCGCGTGCCGCACTTTGGCTACGCTGACCGTATTCAGGAAATTCATATCAAAGTGATCCATATCCTGATCCAGCTGATCGAAAAAGAGATGGTTAAGTAAGCGGGTAATTTATTCTGTGTTTTTGCCGGATGGCGACGTGAAGACGTCTTATCCGGCCTACATGAACTCCACGTAGGCCTGATAAGCGCAGCGCTAT
Source organism: Citrobacter sp. A316 (assembly GCF_002042945.1). NCBI lineage: Bacteria > Pseudomonadati > Pseudomonadota > Gammaproteobacteria > Enterobacterales > Enterobacteriaceae > Citrobacter > Citrobacter sp. A316. Next base: position 17,301 of record NZ_MVFZ01000033.1, on the reverse strand, counting down.
CAGGCAGAGCACCGTGTTAAGGTAGGTGATGTATGTGCGAACTGCTCGGGATGAGCGCCAATGTGCCAACCGATATCTGCTTTAGCTTCACCGGGCTGGTTCAGCGCGGCGGAGGGACCGGGCCGCACAAAGACGGCTGGGGTATTACGTTTTATGAAGGTAAGGGCTGCCGTACGTTTAAAGATCCGCAACCCAGCTTTAATTCGCCTATCGCCAAACTGGTACAAGACTACCCCATTAAATCCTGTTCCGTGATTGCCCATATTCGTCAGGCGAACCGTGGCGAAGTGGCGTTGGAAAATACCCATCCCTTTACCCGCGAACTGTGGGGACGCAACTGGACCTATGCTCATAATGGACAGCTCAGTGGCTATAAATCGCTGGAAACCGGAAATTTCCGCCCGGTCGGAGAAACCGACAGCGAAAAAGCGTTCTGCTGGCTGCTCCACAAGCTGACGGAGCGTTATCCGCGCACGCCTGGCAATATGACGGCAGTGTTTAAATATATCGCGATGCTGGCAGGGGAACTGCGGGAGAAGGGCGTCTTCAACATGCTGTTGTCTGACGGGCGCTATGTGATGGCCTTCTGTTCGACCAACCTGTTTTGGATCACGCGTCGTGCGCCGTTTGGCGTGGCGACATTGCTGGATCAGGATGTGGAAATCGATTTTAGCTCAGAGACCACACCCAATGATGTGGTCACCGTGATTGCCACTCAACCGTTAACCGGCAATGAAACCTGGCAAAAGATTATGCCAGGCGAGTGGGCATTATTTTGTCTCGGGGAGCGTGTAGTTTGATGCCAGTTGCGGCTGAACCACTTCGTGACTCAACGGCTTGCTGACGACGTAACGACCATCGACGACGGAAACGGTCGGTGGCTTACGCGTTTGTTCAAAGTAATCGTATCCCGGCTTTAACTGGGTCCAGAAATCTTTGTAATACGAGAACTTATGGCGCTGCATGTTGGCATCGGTCATGCGGAACGGGTAAATGCTAACCTGTACGCTGGACTGCCCAAACACCAGAGCACCGGTCACAAACTGGAAAATCTCATCAATGCCGTTGTCGGTCATTGCGTAGCAGCCGACGGAAACGCAGGCGCCGTGGATCATCAGGTATTTACCTTCATAACCGTGTGCGCGGTCGTAGGCATTAGGGAAACCAATGTTAATCGCTTTATAGAAGCGGCTATCTGGTTTCAGCTGTCCACGCTGAACGCTGTAAAACCCTTCCGGACTTTTGAAATCACCCTGACGCTGTTTCGGCCCTAAGCCACCGGAATAATTACAGATCTTATAACTGTCGAGCAATTGATACTGTTCGCCCATCTTGACGTACAGATCCAGGGTTCGCTCTTCTTTGAAGATCTGGATATAAACGGGGGAGCCCATTAATTGCTGCTTATATTCTTTGCTGACAGGCGTAGTCGGGCTGCTGCTACTCAGCAAACCGGCAAATGAAACGCACGGCAATAAAAGCATCGCAAGAAAAAATGCGATTTTACGCATACTGCTTATTCCTTGATAAAACGATCACACACGCCAGGACGGCAAAAGAGTCCCCAAATCGGATAAATCTGGATCTGGAGCGCTCACATTATCACCCAGAGAGTTTTTCGCAAGTCTCTCGTGCGGCGTTTACACTTTAGATTTTCTTTATACGGAAAATTGTGCGTAAAGGCAGTCAGACACTGGCGTATTTTGCGCTTGAGCGCACTTCATTTAGTCTTATGAATACAGAATTCCTAATGTATTGAATTTAAAAAATTAATAATTTAATAATCGAATATTAAAATGGAATACCCGGCAATAGCGGTAGACTGCGGCGAACGTGTTTGATTGGGTATTTTTGTTTTCATGTCTTTTGTCTCTGCACCCCGACGCTTTTTGCCGGGTCTGCTGTCTTTGTGTGTTGTGTTGTCCTCAGCGTCTGTCGCCAAAGTTCAGCCTCTCTTATCTGACGCCCATTTAAGCTATGCGGCGCAAATGCGCATGCGTAACCGCGCCCGACTGTTGAAGCAGTACCATGCACAGGTAAAAAAGCAGGCAAGTTATGTGGTGGAAGGAAATGCGCAAAGTAAAAGCGCGCTGCGCCAGCAGAACAGGACGCTGATTAAACAGCACCCGGAGTGGTTCCCGGGACCGCTGAAAGCGAGCGATCATCGCTGGCAGGAGTTGGCTGAGAATGACCATTTTCTTAGTAGCGATCATCTGCATAACATGACTGAAGTGGCAATCCACCGCCTTGAGCAGCAGCTAGGTAAACCTTATTTGTGGGGTGGGACCAGCCCGGATCAAGGCTTTGACTGCAGCGGGCTGATTTTTTATGCCTACAACAAAATCCTGGCGGCAAAATTGCCGCGTACGGCGAATGAAATGTATCACTATCGGCGGGCGACAATCGTCGCCAATCGCGACCTCCGTCGTGGTGATTTATTGTTCTTTCATATTCACAGTCGGGATATTGCCGATCATATGGGCGTCTATTTGGGGCAGGGACAATTTATTGAATCGCCGCGTACGGGAGAAACAATTCGGGTGAGTCATTTATCCGATGATTTCTGGCAGGATCATTATCTTGGCGCCCGTCGTATTCTTACGGAGAATACCATTCTGTAATCAAAAAGGCGGTGCGAATGACACCGCCTCGTCAAGGGTTAACTCAACGCCCCCATGATCTTTAATTCCAGCTCATCCGGAACTTCGTTATAAGACAACACCTGCAAACCCGGTGCGAACAGGCGCGCATAGCGCGCGAGCAGAGGACGTAGCTGTGGTGCGACCAGCAGTATCGGTTCTTTACCCGCGGCTTTCATCTGTTCTTTAATCTGCGGCATATTGGTCTGGAACTGATTGAGCATATTCGGATCGACCGGTACGCTATCGAGCACCACTTTGCCGCTTTGCTGAGCCTGATTCACCACATTTGCCAGCAGATTCTCCAGCTCATTGTTAAGGGTGTACACCGCCAACTCATCTTTGCGTACAAACGGATGGGTAATGCTGCGACGGAGGGCCAGACGCACATCTGCCGTTAACAGAATATGATCTTTGGTGACGGCGCTGCTGGCGACCAGAACGGTAGCTATCGTGACGATATCGCGCAACGGCACGCCTTCGATCAGCAACGCCCGGTAAACCTTCAGGAGCTGGCTGTAATTCAGCGCCGCGCTCAGATCTTCCGCCAGACGAGGGGCCATCGAAGAGAGGCGGTTATGCAGTTGGGTAATATCGTCGTAGTTAAACAGGTCGGGAATATAGTTGCGAATGATTTTATTCACATGCGTCGCGATGACGCTGGCGCTATCAATCACCTGATATCCCATATTTAGCGCTTTGGCTTTTTGCGCCGGGACAATCCACGTGACCGGCATGCCGTAGGCCGGATCGTGGCCTAAGACACCATCGATCTCGCCGTAGGTTTCACTGGAAGGCAGCGCCATCAGCTTATCTGAGGGAATATCGGCCTCATCAGCCTTGATCCCATTGATAAAAATGGCGTACTGGGTCGGTTTTAGACGGAAGTTTTCGCGAATGCGAATTTCCGGCAGCAACACGCCGTTTGTGTCTGAAATAACCTGCCGCACACCGCGAATACGTTGGGTTAGCGGATTCCCTTTGGATTTGTCCACCAGCGACACTAGCTTGTACCCCAGACTCAGGCTGATTGGCTCAATTAAGGGGATCGTTTCCCAACTAACCTGTTGCTCGGTGGTTTCAACGATGGTTTTGGTCAGCGTTTCAAGATTTTTCTCTTCAGTTTCTGCTACCTTCGGGCGCTTGCTCATACGCCAGGCAGTGAACCCTAGCAGGGCGCTGAACACCAGGAATGGGAAATGCGGCATTCCCGGCACCACTGCCAGCACAAACATAATACTGGTGGCGGTGTAGAGCACGGAAGGGCTGGCTAGCAGCTGGCTACGTACGTCTGTGGCGATATCGCCGCTGTCGCTCACGCGAGTAACGATAATTGCCGCTGCCGTCGACAGCAGCAGAGACGGGATCTGGGCGACCAGACCGTCACCGATGGTCATCAGTACGTATTGCTGGAATGCGGCTTCGGCGCTTAAATCGTATTTGAAAATACCGATACACACGCCGCCGATCAGGTTGATGGCCAGGATCATCATCCCGGCGATGGCATCACCGCGCACGAACTTCGACGCACCGTCCATTGCGCCATAGAAATCCGCTTCACCCGCCACGTCTTTACGTCGCGCCTGCGCCTGGGCCTGATTAATCAGGCCCGCGTTCAGATCGGCGTCGATCGCCATCTGCTTCCCGGGCATGGCGTCGAGCGTAAAGCGGGCCGAAACTTCGGAGATACGCTCGGCACCCTTGGTAACCACGATAAAGTTGATGATCATCAGGATGATGAACACCACAAAACCGACGACAAAGTTACCGCCGATCACTACTTGACCGAAGGATTCAATCACCTTACCGGCAGCACCTGCGCCCATATGACCGTGCAGCAATACCACGCGTGTTGACGCCACGTTCAGCGTCAAGCGCATTAAGGTGGTGATCAGCAAAATGGTTGGGAACAGGCTGAATTCGAGCGGACGTTTTGCGGAAACGGCCACCAACAGCACCATCACCGCCAGCACGATGTTAAAGGTGAACAGAATATCCAGCAGGGCTGGTGGTAATGGCAGGATAACCATCGCCAGGATACACAGTATTACCAGCGGAATACCGATGTTACCGTTACGCAGCAGCGCGAGGAGTTGTTTAGTTGTTTTCGGCATCCAGCTTAAGAACCTCTTTGGGAATGGAAATATGTCTGTTCAGCGAAGGGCGAGCTTGCGAACCGTCACGCCAGTGCTTCATTTGCAGTACATAGGTCAGGACGTGTGCAATCGCCCGATAAAGTTGAAATGGGATCTGTTGATTGACCTGGGTGGTGTAATAAACGGAGCGCGCCAGCTTAGGAAATTCAACTATCTCAATGTTGCTTTCCGCCGCAACCTGACGGATATACAGCGCGATTTCATCGGTACCTTTAGCGACAACAAAAGGCGCGGCGGCGCGTGACTGGTCGTACTGCAGCGCCACGGCATAATGGGTTGGGTTGGTGATCACCACATCGGCTTTTGGCACAACTTTGCGAATTTGCCCCATTGCCATTTGCCGTTGCAGACGACGGATCCTGGCCTTAACTTCTGGCTTACCTTCCTGATTTTTATACTCTTCTTTGATCTCCTGCTTGGTCATTTTAAGGCCTTTTATAAACATTTTTTTCGCCAGAGGGACATCGACCAACGCAAAGAAAATAAACAGGATGATAAAGTTGCGCATAATACCGCTGTACAGCGCCAGACCATCGCTGACGGCTTGTTTGAAATACAGCTCCTGCAATCCCAGAAAAGCAGCAACGTTATTGCGTACGCTAATCCACAGCATCACCAGCAGGACAATCGCTTTGATCGTCATCTTGCCGGTGTCCACCAGGTGGTCGGTAGAAAATAAGCGGCCAATCCCTTTGAGCGGACTTAATTTGCTAAAGTCCGGCAAAATTTTCTTCGGCAGGAATAACCAGCCTCCGGGAATCAGCGAGGCAAACAGCGCGGCGACCGGCATGGGTAACAGCGTCAGGATGAACTTGGCTAGAATCAGCAGATGGTGTTCAAGGAACTGACCGATGATGTCCGGGTCATTAATGTTCTGCGCATATTGATGCACGCTGGTAAAGCTTTCGCGGACAAAATCTTCATACCAGGGGAAGCTGCTGGAAATCACCATAAACGCGGCAAACAGACTGGCGGCAAGCCCCATATCTTTTGAGCGCGGAATTTGTCCCTCTTGCCTGGCTTTGCGAAGTTTTTGCGCCGAGGGTTTTTCTGTTTTTTCTTCGCTGCTGCTATCCGCCATAGTGTCCCTTGAGCGCGTCAAGCTGCTGCAAGACGAAGTTTGCCAGGTGCAGATAGTGGTCGGGCAGGTTGTAAAGCAGCGTCGCAAAGCAGATAAGACCTGCCAGCATGTTGATCGGAAAACCTAAAGAGTACAGGTTGAGCGGAGGCGCAATACGGTTAAGTAGGCCAAAGCAGCCCTGGACAATCAGCATGATAAAGGTTGTTGGCAGCGCCAGCAGCGTGGCTGCGGCAAATACCCAGCCCAGCGCAAGGGAAATGGTGCGCAGAGATTGCGGATGTAGCGCATTGCCAATCGGCCAGTAGGTAAAGCCTTTGAATAAAATGCTCACCAGCAGCAAATGTCCATCCATCGCAAAAAACAGTATCACTGCGTAGATGTTGATTATCTCCGCCAGTACCGTCGTTGACGCGCCGCTGCTGGGATCGTTCATCACCGCCATGCTCATCCCCATATTAAATGAGAGGATCTGGCCCGCCAGCTGCAGCGCTAAAAATAAAAACTGCAGCATCAGGCCAAAAAGCATGCCCCACAGAAACTGCTCTGCGGTCAAAATAATGCTGTTGATCGACAGTAGGCTGTCAGGTACGGGATGGGGGATAAGTGGCGTAATGATAAAGGCCAGCGCCAGGGACAAAATAATGCGTATCCGCACCGTGAGCGCCGCGTTATCCAGCACCGGCGCGTAGTGAATAAACGCCATAATGCGCACGAACGGAAACCACATGCCCAGAATCAGGTTACTTAACTGTGTAATGTCTGTTTCGCGCATGTCAGTGCACCAGAATGGCGGCCTGAGTGAACAGATGCACGCAGAGATCGCTCAGTTGGACGATCATCCATTTTCCGCAAATTCCCAATACTGCGAGGGTGACGATAAGCCTGGGCAAAAAGCTGAGCGTTTGTTCGTTAATCTGCGTCACAGCCTGAAAAATGCTGACCAGCATACCCACCAGCAAGCTGGGAACGACCAACACGCAGACTAAAATGATCACGACTTTTATGCCGCTGGCGACGATATCGGCGGCTACATCAATGGTTAACATATCCGAACTCCGTTAGCCTAATCCCAGACCGCGAATACTGGAGGTCAGCGTACCGACGGTCAGCGCCCAGCCATCAATAAGTACAAACAGCATCAGCTTAAAGGGCAGAGAAACGATCAGCGGCGACAGCATCATCATCCCCATCGCCATCAGCACGCTGGCGACGATCAGGTCGATTACCAGGAATGGGATGTAAATCATGAAGCCTATCTGGAAGGCAGTTTTAAGTTCGCTCAGTACATACGCCGGTACGATAATGGAGAGATCCTGATCGGCTGCATTACCTTTCGCGTTGGCGATCGTCATTATCTGCGCAATCGCTTTTTTGTTGGTCTGCGCCAGCATAAAGCGCTTCAATGGTGAGGCGGCGGTGCTCAGGGCGTCAGGGAGCGTGATTTGATCGTTTTCGAAAGGCACAACCGCGTGGTCGTAAATGTTGATCCAGATCGGACGCATCACCAGCATGGTTAACGACAGCGCAATGCCAATCAGTATGCGGTTGGGCGGCGTTTGCTGCAGCCCCAACGCCTGACGCAGCAGGGAAAGAACAATAATAAATCGGGTAAAACAGGTCATCATCAGCACCAGAGTAGGCAGAATACCCACCAGGGTCATCAGGAGCAGAACCTGAATTTTTACGCTGTATTCCTGGCTATTGCCGTGCGAAATCACATTCAGCAACGGGATATCTCCCCCTTGCGCACAGGCAAAGGGAGAAAGGATGAGTAATGAGATACCCAGGATGAGCGTGAGTGTTGGTGCGCGTTTCATGGTGCCAGGTCGTTGATTTCATGTGTGTTGAATTCAAGGACGCGCAGGCCATACTTTTCATTGACCACCACCACTTCAGCCTTACCTAACAGGATATTGTTGACCTTAATATCCAGCGGTTCACCGGCGAGCTTGTCCATCTCAATGACGGTGTCGTCATCAATGTTCAGCAGATCGGCCAGCATCACTTCCACGGAGGACACTTCCAGTGTGAGTGTGACTGGAATTCGTTTGAGTAACGACATCGACTCGGAAAAGCGATCTTCTAAACGTGATACCAGCGATTCTGCTACGGACGGCGCGGGCGGTGTGGTCGTTTCGGGCGCTAACTCGAAACCTTGCTCTAAAATATCTTCTGGCTTACTCATAGGATTTCTCCGTCTTGCTCGTTAATTCGGACAAAAATAGTTTGTCTTTGTCCTCTACGATAAGGGCATTAAATAGTTCGGATTTCCCGATATAAACAGGGAAAGTATCAGGCATTGCGATAGGCAAAATATCCCCGGGCTTGATTGTTGTCAGGTCGGCAACATTGAGAGGGATTTCCGCAATCTTGACGTTCATAGTTAGCGGCAGCGTATGAATGATTTCTTTGATCAGCGTTTTTTTACGCGTCTCAGCGCTGACTTTATCAATCTGCTTTTTCTTCTCACCGTGCTCACTACGACGGATTAAATTCAGAATGTAATCGGTATGGGAGTCATCCAGTAAGATGCGGAAACTGCAATTCTCCTCATCACCTAAAATAAACGTAAGTTGATAAGCCCAGTGGGTTTGTACGGTGCTACTGTCGGGTTTAAGCGTCAGTGGAATACCGGATATATTTTTATTAAAAATGATATTGCAAATATCCAGCGCCAGTCTGCTTCTCAGCCGGATTTCTGTTTTGGTCGGTAAACCATCCTGCGATTTCTCGTCTGCGAGAGAAGAGGCCAGACCATAAAAGTTACCTAATAACATTAACAATAATGCGCGATCGATATCAAAGGCCAGATGCCCAACCTGAGAAACTAATAATTCCGCACTTTTATTGATAACATCCATCTCACAGTGTATTTTCTTGAGTGTTATATTTGTGCGGTGTTTTTTCAGGAAATAGTTTCCAAGATGTGATTCAATTGTATCAAAACTCCCTGTAAACATAGTCGGCAGACGATGATATGGACGTCCAAGCCGGTTTCCTTCAAGTTTAAAGATTCCGGGTGTTTGACTATATTTCAGCATGGTACGCTTTCTCAGCTGTAATTTCTGGGGCGGTTGAATTGATATCAAATCCCGCGGTTATCAAAAAAAATACAAATTCGTTTAATTTATTGTTCATCCTTGACGCTATTCTCATCGTGTTGAAGTCCATTAGATACGAAATGCAGTACCTACTCACGTCTATGGAGTAGGGCTGGATATTAGATATTTTACCCCTCTCATCTGCAAGTTATTAATGGCGCTAGGTTATAATTAAAAAATAATTAATTACATATACGTGATGCTTCCCGCTAATCATCCTGCCTTCTTAAGGTATATCCCACATAGCTGTATTGGCTAATTATTGTACTGATTCATCGCTAACATATTGTTTTTTATAAAATAATATTTTTATTATCTTTTAATTTTAGATTGTTAATGGTACCAGTGTTAGTATTTTTTTAGGAAAAACCCTATTTGAAAATAATCTCCGATAGGACTGCCCTTTGTAAGGGTGGTAAAACATGAGCAAGGATGGGATTAAGACATGGCACGGGCGATATCTATTATTCGATGATTGTGCTTTGGAATGATTTGTATATTTCTCGTAACGGATGTTAACTTTACTTCTAAGTGTAAAATAATCATGTTTGAACTTATTGCTGAAGCAGCCTCCAGTATCAATGTTTTTTCAATGGCAAGGCGTATTGCTGCTTTTAATGTTCCAGTGCTTATCCATGGCGAAACCGGTACTGGTAAAGAGTGTATCGCCAAATTTATCCACTCGATTGCGTTTGCGCAGGAGGCATCGGCACCTTATATCGGGGTGAACTGTGCCGCTATTCCTGAAAATATGCTTGAAGCCACGCTGTTTGGTTATGATAAAGGTGCGTTTACCGGGGCTGTGGCCACCATACCGGGTAAGATGGAATTGGCCAATAACGGTACATTGTTGCTGGATGAGATCGGTGATATGCCTCTGGCGCTGCAGGCTAAAATATTGCGTGTATTGCAGGAACAACAGGTTGAGCGTTTAGGCAGTAACCGTTTAATCAAACTGAACTTCCGTTTAATTGCCTGCACCAATAAAAATCTTGAAGAAGAGGTTGCCGCAGGGCGCTTCAGAGAAGATCTCTATTATCGTATGTCCGTTATTCCGTTGACGATGCCGCCGCTGCGTGAACGTATGGAAGACATTATTCCGCTGGCCGAGTCCTTTATCAAAAAATACTCCACGGTGTTAGTTAAAAATATCAAGCTTTCCGAGTCGTCACGTCGGGCGTTACTCAGCTACGAATGGCCGGGTAACGTGCGTCAGCTTGAGAACGCTATTCAGCGAGGGATGATCCTTAATCGCGATGGCGTTATTTATCCCGATACCTTAGGTCTGCCATCCATTGAGTCCGATTCCTGGAGCGAGCCGCAATGGCAGCCAAAACCCAGTATGCCAATAACAACCGGCGACAATCTGGGCCAGCATGGGCGGAGCGCGCAATATCAATACATTGCTGACCTGATGCGTAAATATCAGGGCAATAAAACTAAAATTGCTGATTTATTAGGCATTACTCCTCGCGCACTTCGTTATCGTCTGGCGTCAATGCGAAAGCAGGGAATTGAAATCTTTTCCTGAATCAGTCTGTGGTACCGAGAACGCTTTTTTAATTTTAAGAGTAGGTCATGAGCATAAATACGATAGCCCCAGCCAGTACGATGCAGACGCAGATGATGCAAGACATGCAGCAGATGAAAGCGGTCGCACAAGCCCCCGTCCTTTCACCGATGCAGATTAACGCCCAGTTGGCATCATCTCCGGTTTCGTTCGACCGCGTTATGCAGGGGGCGCTGAACCATGTGGACCAATTCCAGCAGGTCGCAGAGCAAAAACAAACGGCCATTGAGATGGGAAAAAGCGATGACCTTGCGGGGGCCATGATTGCCAGTCAGCAGGCATCGTTATCGTTTTCTGCGCTGGTACAGGTCAGAAATAAAGTCGCTTCCGGATTCAATGACCTGATGAGCATGTCAGTCTAACGCTATGAATGAATTAATAAAAAAACTCACTCGTTTTTTACCCTCGTTCTCTTTCAGGCTGGATGGAAACAAACGTCTGGTGTTACTGGCGGCTGCGGCGCTTGCGGCTACCGCCATAATTGTTAGCGTGCTGTGGAACGGTAACCATGGCTATGTTTCGCTGTACGGTAGCCAGGAAAATCTCCCTGTTTCACAGATAGTCACCGTGCTGGACGGCGAAAAGCTGGAATACCGTATCGACCCGCAAAGCGGGCAAATTCTGGTTCCGGAAGACGCGCTGTCGAAAACGCGGATGACGCTGGCAGCGAAAGGTGTGCAGGCCATGCTGCCAAACGGCTATGAGCTGATGGATAAAGACGAAGTGCTGGGAGCCAGCCAGTTTGTACAGAACATTCGCTACAAGCGGAGTCTGGAAGGTGAACTGGCGCAGAGCATCATGACGCTGGACGCTGTAGAAAGCGCCCGCGTGCATCTGGCACTGAATGAAGAGAGTTCCTTTGTCGTCAGCGACGAGCCGCAAAACAGTGCCTCGGTGGTGGTGCGTTTGCATTACGGCAGCAAGCTGGATATGGACCAGGTAAATGCCATTGTGCATCTGGTGTCCGGTAGCGTGCCTAATTTGAATGCGTCGCAGGTTAGCGTTGTCGACCAGGCGGGGAATTTACTGTCCGACGGCATTGGCGCAGGTGAAGCCGTTTCTGCGGCGACGCGTAAGCGTGACCAGATCCTTAAGGATATTCAGGATAAGACCCGCGCCAGTCTCGCAAATGTCCTCGACTCGCTGGTAGGCACTGGCAACTACCGGGTGAGCGTGATGCCGGATCTCGATCTGAGCAATATCGACGAAACCCAGGAACATTACGGCGACACACCGAAGGTGAATCGCGAAGAAACGGTACTCGATAGCGATACCAACCAAATCGCCATGGGGATCCCCGGCTCGCTGAGCAACCGTCCTCCGCTGGCGGCAAACCAGGTAGGGAATGGTGCCGCTGCGGCGACGCCAGAAGAGTCTCGCCAGCCAGCCGCACTATCAAAGCATAGCGAAAATAAGCGCGACTACTCCTGGGATCGTAGCGTTGAGCATATCCAGCACCCGGGATTCGACATTAAACGTTTAAATGTGGCAGTGGTACTCAACCAGAACGCGCCTGCATTAAAAAACTGGAAACCGGAGCAAACCACGCAGCTGACGGCGCTGTTAAATAACGCCGCCGGGATTGATGCCAGACGTGGCGATAATCTGTCCTTATCACTGCTTAATTTTGTGCCGCAGTCGATCCCCGTCGAGCCGGTGGTCCCTCTGTGGAAAGATGACAACATTCTCGCCTGGGTGCGTCTGATTGGTTGCGGCCTGCTGGCTCTGCTGTTGCTGCTGTTTGTCGTACGACCGGTAATGAAACGTTTGACCGCTGAACGTCGCCGGACCTCAACGCCTGAACTGGCGCTGGACGCTGTACCAATTGCGATTCCTGCGGACAAGCCCCATTTTGCGGCCGCTGAGGATGAACGCAAAAATATCGAACTGCCTTCTTTCCCTGGCGACGACAGCCTGCCTTCGCAGAGCTCCGGTCTGGAAGTGAAGCTGGAGTTCCTGCAAAAACTGGCGATGAGCGACACCGATCGCGTAGCTGAAGTTCTCAGACAATGGATTACCAGCAATGAGCGAATTGACAATAAATAACGGCAGTAACAATAGCTACCTGGAGCAGGCCGCAATTTTATTACTGTGTCTGGGCGAGGAGGCGGCAGCCACGGTGATGCAAAAGCTCAGCCGTGAAGAGGTGGTTCGTCTGAGTGAAAACATGGCGCGTCTGTCTGGCGTGAAAACCAGCATGGCGAAAAAAGTAATCAATAACTTTTTTGACGAGTTCCGCGAGCAGAGCGGCATCAACGGCGCCTCGCGTTCTATGCTGCAAGGGATCCTCAATAAAGCGCTGGGAACAGAAATCGCCAGCAGCGTGATCAACGGTATTTACGGTGATGAGATCCGCTCGCGGATGGCGCGTTTGCAGTGGGTGGAACCGCGCCAGCTGGCGATACTGATCTCAGAAGAGCATTTGCAATTGCAGGCCGTCTTTCTTGCCTTCCTGACGCCGGAGATCTCGGCCATGGTGCTGTCTTACATGAGTGAGTCAGTACAAAACGAGATCCTCTATCGGGTTGCAAAGCTCAACGATGTAAACCGCGACGTTGTGGATGAGCTGGATCGGTTGATCGAACGTGGGCTGTCGGTGTTGTCTGAACACGGTTCGAAAGTGAAGGGGATCAAGCAGGCTGCGGATATCGTGAACCGCTTCCAGGGTAATCAACAGGTGATCCTCGATCAGCTACGTGAACGCGATGAAGATGTTCTTGAACAGTTGCAGGACGAAATGTACGACTTCTTTATCCTGAGCCGCCAAAGTGATGAAGTGCGCCGCCGTCTGCTAGACGAAGTGCCGATGGAAGACTGGGCGGTCGCGCTGAAAGGTACCGAAGCGCTGCTGCGTCGTTCGATTTATGCCGTGATGCCTAAGCGTCAGGTACAACAGCTGGAAGCGATAACGTCGCGCCTGGGTCCAGTTCCAGTGAGCCGTATTGAACAGATCCGCCGTGAAATCATGGGGATTGCCCGCGAGCTTGAGGAAGCGGGTGAAATTCAGTTACAGCTGTTTGCTGAACAGACGGCGGAGTAAAACATGGCGATTGAAACCATTCGTGGTCGCTACCGACTGCATCGCTTTCCTCCTCGCCAACGCCATTTGCAGGCTGAACAGCTGACGCCTGGGATCACGGCTGCGGATTATCAGCGTCAACTGATGGACGGTTTCCAGGAAGGTCTGCAAAAAGGCTTTGAACAGGGGATGACGGAAGGCCAGGAACAGGGCTTTCAGGAAGGCCATCAGAAGGGGCATGATGAAGGCCGTCGTCAGGGGTACACGGAAGGCAGCCTGGCCGGACAGCAGGAAGGACGTAAGCAGTTTGAGTTGTCAGCACAGCCGCTGGAAGCCATCACAGGCAAAGTGAACGACTACCTGGCGCACATTCAGCGTAAACAGCGGGAAGACCTGCTGCAATTGGTTGAAAAGGTCACGCGTCAGGTGATTCGTTGCGAGCTGGCGCTGCAGCCGACGCAGTTGCTATCGCTGGTTGAAGAGGCGATTTCGGCCTTTCCGGCGATGCCTGATTCGCTCCAGGTTCTGCTGAGTAATGAAGAGTTTAACCGTATTAAAGACGCAGCCCCGGAGAAGGTTACTGAATGGGGGCTGACCCCATCCCCCGATCTGCAGGCGGGCGAGTGTCGGGTAATTACCGATAAATCCGAGCTGGATATTGGCTGCGAGCATCGACTCGACCAATGCATGTCGGCGCTCAAAGAGTCGCTTCTGCCGGAGCCGACGGGTGAGTGACCATTCCTGCTTTGACAACGCGCTACGCTCCATTGAGTCGATCCCTTTAGCCCGGGTTGCCGGGCGACTGGTGCGCGTGAACGGCATTTTGCTGGAGAGCGTGGGCTGCCCGCTGGTGACCGGTCAGTTGTGCCGCGTCGAAAGCGCCAACCATACGTTGATCGACGCGCAGGCGGTAGGGTTTAACCGCGATATCACCTACCTGATGCCCTTCAAGCATCCCGTCGGGCTGATGGCGGGCGCGCGCGTTTTCCCCGAAGAAAAAGCCCAGGAGATCCTGATTGGCGAAAGCTGGCTGGGGCGGGTGGTCAATGGTCTGGGCGAACCGCTGGATGCCAAAGGGCGTCTGACGGGCAATGACGTGCTGCCGCCTCAGGCACCTTCCATCAACCCCCTCACACGCCGCTCGGTGAATCAACCGCTGGATGTCGGCGTGAAAGCAATCAACGGTCTGCTCACTATCGGCAAAGGCCAGCGAGTGGGACTAATGGCGGGCAGCGGCGTGGGAAAAAGCGTGCTGCTAGGGATGATCACCCGCCAGACCAAGGCCGATATCGTAGTGGTGGGGTTAATTGGCGAGCGTGGCCGCGAAGTGAAGGAGTTTATCGATCACTCGCTGGGCGCGGAAGGGTTGGCAAAATCTATTATCGTGGCAGCACCAGCGGATGAGTCGCCGTTAATGCGTTTGAAAGCCACCGAGCTTTGCCACTCGATCGCGGCCTGGTTTCGCGATCGCGGACATCACGTTTTACTGCTGGTGGATTCCTTGACCCGTTATGCCATGGCACAGCGTGAGATTGCGCTGTCACTGGGGGAACCTCCGGCGACGAAAGGCTATCCGCCGTCGGCGTTCGGTATGATCCCAAAGCTTGTGGAAAGCGCAGGTAACAGCGAAAGCGAAGGGTCAATGACCGCCATTTACACGGTACTGGCGGAAGGGGACGATCAGCAGGATCCGATCGTCGACTGCGCGCGTGCGGTATTGGACGGACATATTGTGCTGACGCGCAAACTTGCCGAAGCAGGCCACTATCCGGCGATAGATATTGGGCAGTCGATCAGCCGATGCATGAACCAGGTGACACCCCACGAACACCAACAATCGGCCCGTCTGCTGAAACAAAACTATGCCGCCTATATGGAAATTAAGCCGCTGATCCCGTTGGGGGGCTATGTTGCCGGAGCCGATCCTAGCGTAGATAAAGCCGTCAAAGTATTCCCCGCCATTGAGCGTTTTCTGCGTCAGGAGGTTAGTGAACCCGCCTCACTTGAGCTGGTGCAAAGTCGCTTACAAGCCCTTTTCCCCCAGGCAAAGAAAACGGAAGGTAAATAATCATGCGGCAAATTATTGATACCCTGGCGCAACTGCAGCGCCTGCGGGATAAATCAGTTAAGGACATGACGGTACAGTTGGCAAAACAGCAGCAGGTTTGCACTGGTTTTGACAATAACATCAAAGCGCTGGGCTATCTGATCCAAAAAACCGGCACCGGCGTTGAGGTGCCTTCCGTTGAATCGCTCAAAAACGTGAGCGGATACAAAGGTACGCTACGCACGGTGATTGCCTGGCAAGAGCAAGAGAAAACGCTGGCTAAAATCAAAGAGCAGCGTATTCAAAAAAACCTGGTTGCCGCGGCCTGCGAAGAGAAAATCGTCGCCATGACGCTGGATGATAAGCGCTACGAATTGAGCAATGAGGCGCTGGTAAAAGAGCAAAAAGCCGTTGATGAGATTGCTGCACAATGCTGGCTTAGACAGAAGGCGCTGGGGCTGGTATGAAAACGATCATTACTTTCGGCACGTTTGATGTTTTTCATATCGGGCATCTGCGTATTCTGCAACGCGCCGGGATGTTGGGGGAGAGGCTAATTGTCGGTATCTCTTCAGATGCGCTAAATATGCAGAAAAAAGGCCGGATGCCGGTTTATAGCCAAAGCGATCGCATGGGGATTGTCGCTGGGCTGAAATGCGTGGACAGCGTGTTTCTGGAAGAGTCGCTGGAGAAAAAAGCGGACTATATTCGCCAGTTTAACGCCGATACGCTGGTGATGGGCGATGACTGGGCTGGGCGCTTTGATAGTTTGTCGTACCTGTGTGAAGTGATCTATTTTCCACGCACACCCTCTATCTCTACTACATCGATCATTGAAGTGATTAAGCTGCATGAGTGAAAAAATATTCATTCTTGATTTTGAGGCAGATAAATGAAGTTAAAATTGTATATAAACTCATCATCAACATTTACAGCGTTGCAAATGTTTGACTTCGTTGCTTGTGCCAGCGATTTCAATACAATTAAAATTGTTAGTTGGTATCGCACTCCGTTAGCTTCTGATGCACTTAAGAAGATTAATGCTGTTAATACATTATATTTTTCTCAGATTTCACATTTATCTAAAGAGTATATAGCAAGAATATCTAATGTTATTGATAAATATAATCCTGAAGATGTTGAAGTCCATGCTAATATTTATTTTTCTCATGTTGAATCTTGGCGGTTACTTTCTGCCCTTGTTAAAAAATATTCTTGCAATAAAATAAGACTTCACTTATATGATGATGGTGCTGCCGGGGTTAATGAAAGAACCCGGTTAAACCAACTCAGTGAAAAAGAATATCTGCTGGAGAGTGCTAAAAATAAAGAAGATCTTTTGTCTCATGTATTTGAGGTTGAGGATCCTTTTTTGCCAGAATATTCTGTGCGTTGGCCGTCATTACGGTATTATTGCTGGCATCATATCGTAGAAACAACATATCATATATTGGGTGATAAATTCGCATGCTATAATGGGGTTATATCACCGTTTATGGAAGATATTTCACCTTATTGTCAGGTATTTGATTTTGGAATAATAAGTCCAAAAAAGATGGCGGCATGTTTATGTTTGCTAAATATTGATTATAATCAGTTTATTGATTTAAGGAAAGAAATGCTGGCACCCGATGCCGTTGTATTTACTGGTACAGGGAATTTCCAGCGTGAATATGATAATGGCTGCG
>NZ_MVFZ01000032.1:0-32118 GCF_002042945.1 Citrobacter sp. A316 | reverse complement strand
TCAAAGGCTACCGTCCGCAGTTCTACTTCCGTACTACTGACGTGACTGGTACCATCGAACTGCCGGAAGGCGTAGAGATGGTAATGCCGGGCGACAACATCAAAATGGTTGTTACCCTGATCCACCCAATCGCGATGGATGACGGTCTGCGTTTCGCAATCCGTGAAGGCGGCCGTACTGTTGGTGCGGGCGTTGTTGCCAAAGTAATGAGCTAATTGCCGAATAACATTTGACGCAATGCGCAATAAAAGGGCATCATTTGATGCCCTTTTTGCACGCTTTCACACCAGAACCTGGCTCATCAGTGATTTTTTTTGTCATAATCATTGCTGAGACAGGCTCTGAAGAGGGCGTTTAGTCCGAAACGCACCAGAGCATTTCGGTTTGGATCGCCTCGCTTACGCGGGGTGAAAATGTTTGTAGAATACTTCTGACAGGTTGGTTTATGAGTGCGAATACCGAAGCTCAAGGAAGCGGGCGCGGCCTGGAAGCGATGAAGTGGGTTGTTGTCGCTGTATTGCTGCTTGTAGCTATCGTTGGCAACTACCTCTATCGTGACATGATGCTGCCGCTGCGTGCGTTGGCCGTAGTGATTCTGATTGCCGCAGCGGGTGGTGTCGCGCTGTTGACAACAAAAGGTAAAGCGACCGTTGCTTTTGCCCGTGAAGCGAGAACCGAAGTCCGTAAGGTCATTTGGCCAACTCGCCAGGAAACATTGCACACCACATTAATTGTGGCTGCGGTTACCGCAGTAATGTCACTGATCCTGTGGGGACTGGATGGTATTCTGGTTCGCCTGGTATCCTTTATCACTGGCCTGAGGTTCTAAGATGTCTGAAGCCCCTAAAAAGCGCTGGTACGTCGTTCAGGCGTTTTCCGGTTTTGAAGGCCGCGTAGCCACGTCGCTGCGCGAATATATCAAGTTACAAAATATGGAAGAGCTGTTTGGCGAAGTCATGGTGCCGACCGAAGAAGTGGTCGAAATCCGTGGTGGCCAGCGTCGCAAGAGCGAACGTAAATTCTTCCCGGGCTATGTACTGGTCCAGATGGTGATGAATGACGCAAGCTGGCACCTGGTGCGCAGCGTGCCGCGTGTGATGGGCTTTATCGGCGGTACATCTGACCGTCCGGCGCCGATCAGCGACAAAGAAGTCGATGCGATCATGAACCGTCTGCAGCAGGTTGGCGATAAACCGCGTCCGAAAACGATGTTTGAACCAGGTGAAATGGTTCGCGTTAGTGACGGTCCGTTTGCTGACTTTAACGGCGTGGTTGAAGAAGTGGACTACGAGAAGTCCCGCCTGAAAGTCTCTGTTTCTATCTTCGGTCGTGCGACCCCGGTTGAACTGGACTTTGCCCAGGTAGAAAAAGCCTAACCAGCGATCAAAAAAGCGGCGATTTAATCGTTGCACAAGGCGCGAGATTGGAATACAATTTCGCGCCTTTTGTTTTTATGGACCCTGTCCGTAAAACGAATTTAATCACGGGGAGCCTCCTTGAGGCGCTATAACCCAACTAGAGGAATTTAGAATGGCTAAGAAAGTCCAGGCCTACGTCAAGCTGCAGGTTGCAGCTGGTATGGCTAACCCGAGTCCGCCGGTAGGTCCAGCACTGGGTCAACAAGGCGTGAACATCATGGAATTCTGCAAAGCGTTCAACGCAAAAACTGATTCCATGGAAAAAGGTCTGCCGATCCCGGTTGTTATTACCGTTTACGCTGACCGTTCTTTCACTTTCGTTACCAAAACGCCTCCGGCAGCAGTTCTGCTGAAGAAAGCGGCTGGTATCAAGTCTGGTTCCGGTAAGCCGAACAAAGACAAAGTGGGTAAAATTTCCCGCGCTCAGCTGCAGGAAATCGCGCAGACCAAAGCTGCCGACATGACTGGTTCCGACATTGAAGCGATGACTCGCTCCATTGAAGGTACTGCACGTTCCATGGGCCTGGTAGTGGAGGATTAAGAAATGGCTAAACTGACCAAGCGTATGCGCGTGATCCGTGACAAAGTTGATGCAACTAAACAGTACGACATCAACGAAGCTATTGCTCTGCTGAAAGAGCTGGCCACTGCTAAATTCGTAGAAAGCGTAGACGTTGCCGTTAACCTCGGCATCGATGCTCGTAAATCTGACCAGAACGTACGTGGTGCAACTGTACTGCCGCACGGTACTGGCCGTTCCGTTCGCGTAGCCGTATTTGCCCAGGGCGCAAACGCTGAAGCTGCTAAAGCTGCAGGCGCTGAGCTGGTAGGTATGGAAGATCTGGCTGACCAGATCAAGAAAGGCGAAATGAACTTTGACGTTGTTATTGCTTCCCCGGATGCAATGCGCGTTGTTGGCCAGCTGGGTCAGGTTCTGGGCCCGCGCGGGCTGATGCCAAACCCGAAAGTTGGTACTGTAACCCCTAACGTTGCTGAAGCTGTTAAGAACGCTAAAGCAGGTCAGGTTCGTTACCGTAACGACAAAAACGGCATCATCCACACCACCATCGGTAAAGTGGATTTTGACGCTGACAAACTGAAAGAAAACCTGGAATCTCTGCTGGTTGCGCTGAAAAAAGCGAAACCGACTCAGGCTAAAGGCGTGTACATCAAGAAAGTTAGCATCTCCACCACCATGGGTGCTGGTGTTGCCGTTGATCAGTCCGGTCTGACTGCGACTGTGGCGAACTAATATTCGCCTTTACGTGGGCGGTGATTTTGTCTACAATCTTACCCCCACGTTTCTGCTAATTGCAGACGTATATCCGAGATATTCAGGCTGTGGCAAGGCGACAACTGAGTGAATCGCCAGGAGCATAGTTAACTATGTGACTGGTGTGAACGAAGGCAGTCAACGCCGGCACAGATTGAATAGCGACAGATAGACAAGATTTGTTCGTTGGAGCCTGGCCTATCCAGGCCTCCGTCGAAGACCGCAGGTGTTTCGTAAGAAACTTAATGCCCTGCGTAGACGGTGACAGAACGCTAAGATTATTTCTGATACTCTGGCTTGTTTCTGCTCACCGTATTTAGACGCTCTTTCCGTTGGGGAGAGTGAAGTGAGTTCCGGAACATGAGTTCCGGCAAACATCCAGGAGCAAAGCTAATGGCTTTAAATCTTCAAGACAAACAAGCGATTGTTGCTGAAGTCAGCGAAGTAGCCAAAGGCGCGCTGTCTGCAGTAGTTGCGGATTCCCGTGGCGTAACTGTAGATAAAATGACTGAACTGCGTAAAGCAGGTCGTGAAGCTGGCGTATACATGCGTGTTGTTCGTAACACCCTGCTGCGCCGCGTCGTTGAAGGTACTCAGTTCGAGTGCCTGAAAGACACGTTTGTTGGTCCGACCCTGATTGCATACTCTATGGAACACCCGGGCGCAGCTGCTCGTCTGTTCAAAGAGTTCGCGAAAGCGAATGCAAAATTTGAGGTCAAAGCCGCAGCCTTTGAAGGTGAATTGATCCCGGCATCGCAAATCGATCGCCTGGCAACTCTGCCGACCTACGAAGAAGCAATTGCACGCCTGATGGCAACCATGAAAGAAGCTTCGGCTGGCAAACTGGTTCGTACTCTGGCTGCTGTACGCGATGCGAAAGAAGCTGCTTAATCGCAGTTATCTTTCTCAAGCATCTGCTTACGTATAAACTTATTCTGATTTTCAGGAACAATTTAAATGTCTATCACTAAAGATCAAATCATTGAAGCAGTATCCGCTATGTCCGTAATGGACGTTGTAGAACTGATCTCTGCAATGGAAGAAAAATTCGGTGTTTCCGCTGCTGCTGCTGTAGCTGTAGCTGCTGGCCCGGCTGAAGCTGCTGAAGAAAAAACTGAATTCGACGTAATTCTGAAAGCTGCTGGCGCTAACAAAGTTGCTGTTATCAAAGCAGTACGTGGCGCAACTGGCCTGGGTCTGAAAGAAGCTAAAGACCTGGTAGAATCTGCTCCGGCTGCCCTGAAAGAAGGCATCAGCAAAGACGACGCAGAAGCACTGAAAAAATCTCTGGAAGAAGCTGGCGCTGAAGTTGAAGTTAAATAAGCCAACTTTTCTGGTTGCAGCCTAAGAAATTAGGCTGATGGCTGGTGACTTTTTAGTCACCAGCCTTTTTGCGCTGTAAGGCGCCAGTAGCATTTCACACTGTTTGACTACTGCTGTGCCTTTCAATGCTTGTTTCTATCGACGTCTTAATATACTGCGACAGAGCATCAGTTCTGTGTAAATCGCAATGAAATGGTTTAAGCGTGATAGCAACAGGCATTGCGGAAAGTATTCGATTTTCCGGTCAACAAAATAGTGTTGCACAAACTGTCCCTTCGTCGGACAGATGGGTCGACTTGTCAGCGAGCTGAGGAACCCTAATGGTTTACTCCTATACCGAGAAAAAACGTATTCGTAAGGATTTTGGTAAACGTCCACAAGTGTTGGACATACCTTATCTCCTTTCTATCCAGCTTGACTCGTTTCAGAAGTTCATCGAGCAAGATCCTGAAGGGCAGTATGGTCTGGAAGCAGCTTTCCGTTCCGTTTTCCCGATTCAGAGCTACAGCGGTAATTCCGAGCTGCAATACGTCAGCTACCGCCTTGGCGAACCGGTGTTTGACGTTCAGGAATGTCAGATCCGTGGCGTGACCTATTCCGCACCGCTGCGCGTAAAACTGCGTCTGGTGATCTACGAGCGCGAAGCGCCGGAAGGCACCGTAAAAGACATTAAAGAACAAGAAGTCTACATGGGCGAAATTCCGCTCATGACTGACAACGGTACCTTTGTAATCAATGGTACTGAGCGTGTTATCGTTTCTCAGCTGCACCGTAGTCCTGGCGTCTTCTTTGACTCCGACAAAGGTAAAACCCACTCTTCGGGTAAAGTGCTGTATAACGCGCGCATCATCCCTTACCGTGGTTCCTGGCTGGACTTCGAATTCGATCCGAAGGACAACCTGTTTGTACGTATTGACCGTCGCCGTAAACTGCCTGCGACCATTATTCTGCGTGCACTGAACTACACCACTGAGCAGATCCTTGACCTGTTCTTTGAAAAAGTTGTTTTCGAAATTCGCGACAACAAGCTGCAGATGGAACTGGTGCCGGAACGCCTGCGTGGTGAAACCGCCTCCTTTGACATTGAAGCTAACGGCAAAGTCTACGTCGAAAAAGGCCGCCGCATCACTGCGCGCCACATTCGCCAACTGGAAAAAGACGATATCAAACATATCGAAGTTCCGGTTGAATACATTGCTGGTAAAGTTGCCGCTAAAGACTACGTTGACGAATCTACTGGCGAGCTGATCTGCGCAGCTAACATGGAGCTGAGCCTGGATCTGCTGGCTAAGCTGAGCCAGTCTGGTCACAAGCGTATCGAAACGCTGTTCACTAACGATCTGGACCACGGTCCGTACATTTCTGAAACTGTACGTGTTGACCCAACCAACGATCGTCTGAGCGCACTGGTAGAAATCTACCGCATGATGCGTCCTGGTGAGCCGCCGACTCGTGAAGCTGCTGAAAGCCTGTTCGAGAACCTGTTCTTCTCCGAAGACCGCTATGACCTGTCTGCGGTTGGTCGTATGAAGTTCAACCGTTCTCTGCTGCGCGACGAAATCGAAGGTTCCGGTATCCTGAGCAAAGATGACATCATCGAAGTGATGAAGAAGCTCATCGATATCCGTAACGGTAAAGGCGAAGTCGATGATATCGACCACCTCGGCAACCGTCGTATCCGTTCCGTAGGCGAAATGGCGGAAAACCAGTTCCGCGTTGGCTTGGTACGTGTTGAGCGTGCGGTGAAAGAGCGTCTGTCTCTGGGCGATCTGGATACCCTGATGCCTCAGGATATGATCAACGCCAAGCCGATTTCTGCAGCAGTGAAAGAGTTCTTTGGTTCCAGCCAGCTGTCTCAGTTTATGGACCAGAACAACCCGCTGTCTGAGATTACGCACAAACGTCGTATCTCTGCACTCGGCCCAGGCGGTCTGACCCGTGAACGTGCAGGCTTCGAAGTTCGAGACGTACACCCGACTCACTACGGTCGCGTATGTCCAATCGAAACGCCTGAAGGTCCGAACATCGGTCTGATCAACTCCCTGTCCGTGTATGCACAGACTAACGAATACGGCTTCCTCGAGACTCCGTACCGTAAAGTGACCGACGGTGTTGTAACTGACGAAATTCATTACCTGTCTGCTATCGAAGAAGGCAACTACGTTATCGCTCAGGCGAACTCCAACCTGGATGACGAAGGCCACTTTGTAGAAGATCTGGTTACCTGCCGTAGCAAAGGCGAATCCAGCTTGTTCAGCCGCGACCAGGTTGACTACATGGACGTATCCACCCAGCAGGTGGTATCCGTCGGTGCGTCCCTGATCCCGTTCCTGGAACACGATGACGCCAACCGTGCATTGATGGGTGCGAACATGCAACGTCAGGCAGTTCCGACTCTGCGCGCTGATAAGCCGCTGGTTGGTACCGGTATGGAACGTGCTGTTGCCGTTGACTCCGGTGTTACTGCAGTTGCTAAACGTGGCGGTACTGTTCAGTACGTGGATGCTTCCCGTATCGTTATCAAAGTTAACGAAGACGAGATGTACCCGGGCGAAGCAGGTATCGACATTTATAACCTGACCAAATACACCCGTTCTAACCAGAACACCTGTATCAACCAGATGCCTTGTGTATCTCTGGGCGAGCCGGTTGAACGTGGTGATGTGCTGGCAGACGGTCCGTCCACCGACCTCGGTGAACTGGCGCTGGGTCAGAACATGCGCGTGGCATTCATGCCATGGAATGGTTACAACTTCGAAGACTCCATCCTCGTATCCGAGCGTGTTGTCCAGGAAGACCGTTTCACTACCATCCACATTCAGGAACTGGCATGTGTGTCCCGCGACACCAAGCTGGGGCCAGAAGAGATCACCGCTGACATCCCGAACGTGGGTGAAGCTGCGCTCTCCAAACTGGATGAATCCGGTATCGTTTATATCGGTGCGGAAGTGACCGGTGGCGACATTCTGGTTGGTAAGGTAACGCCGAAAGGTGAAACCCAGCTGACGCCAGAAGAGAAGCTGCTGCGTGCAATCTTCGGTGAGAAAGCGTCTGACGTTAAAGACTCTTCTCTGCGCGTGCCAAACGGTGTTTCCGGTACGATTATCGACGTTCAGGTCTTTACTCGCGATGGCGTAGAAAAAGACAAACGTGCGCTGGAAATCGAAGAGATGCAGCTGAAGCAGGCGAAAAAAGACCTGTCTGAAGAACTGCAGATCCTCGAAGCTGGCCTGTTCAGCCGTATCTACGCTGTGCTGGTTTCCGGTGGTGTTGAAGCTGAGAAGCTCGACAAACTGCCGCGTGACCGCTGGTTAGAACTCGGCCTGACCGACGAAGAGAAACAAAATCAGCTGGAACAACTGGCTGAGCAGTACGACGAACTGAAACACGAATTCGAGAAAAAACTCGAAGCGAAACGCCGTAAAATCACTCAGGGCGACGATCTGGCACCGGGCGTGCTGAAGATTGTTAAGGTTTATCTGGCGGTTAAACGTCGGATCCAGCCTGGTGATAAGATGGCAGGTCGTCACGGTAACAAGGGTGTAATCTCTAAGATCAACCCGATCGAAGATATGCCACACGATGCTAACGGTACGCCGGTAGATATCGTACTGAACCCGCTGGGCGTACCATCGCGTATGAACATCGGTCAGATCCTTGAAACCCACCTGGGTATGGCTGCAAAAGGTATTGGCGATAAGATCAATGCCATGCTGAAACAGCAGCAGGAAGTCGCGAAACTGCGCGAGTTCATCCAGCGTGCTTACGATCTGGGTTCAGATGTTCGTCAGAAAGTTGACCTGAATACCTTCAGCGATGAAGAAGTTCTGCGTCTGGCTGAAAACCTGAAAAAAGGTATGCCGATCGCAACGCCGGTATTCGACGGTGCGAAAGAGTCTGAAATCAAGGAACTGTTACAGCTGGGTGGCCTGCCGACTTCCGGTCAGATCACACTGTTCGACGGTCGTACCGGTGAGCAGTTCGAGCGCCAGGTTACCGTTGGCTACATGTACATGCTGAAACTGAACCACCTGGTTGATGACAAGATGCATGCGCGTTCTACCGGTTCTTACAGCCTGGTTACTCAGCAGCCGCTGGGTGGTAAGGCGCAGTTCGGTGGTCAGCGCTTCGGGGAGATGGAAGTGTGGGCGCTGGAAGCATATGGCGCAGCATACACCCTGCAGGAAATGCTCACCGTTAAGTCTGATGACGTGAATGGTCGTACTAAGATGTATAAAAACATCGTGGACGGCAACCATCAGATGGAACCAGGCATGCCGGAATCCTTCAACGTACTGTTGAAAGAGATTCGTTCGCTGGGTATCAACATCGAGCTGGAAGACGAGTAACTCTCGATCAAACAGGTCACTGGTGCTGGCGTAACAGCCAGCGCCAGATTGTGCTAACTCCGACGGGAGCAAATCCGTGAAAGATTTATTAAAGTTTCTGAAAGCGCAGACTAAAACCGAAGAGTTTGATGCGATCAAAATTGCTCTGGCCTCGCCAGACATGATCCGTTCATGGTCTTTCGGTGAAGTTAAGAAGCCGGAAACCATCAACTACCGTACGTTCAAACCTGAACGTGACGGCCTTTTCTGCGCCCGTATCTTTGGGCCGGTAAAAGACTACGAGTGCCTGTGCGGTAAGTACAAGCGCCTGAAACACCGTGGTGTGATCTGTGAGAAGTGCGGCGTTGAAGTGACCCAGACTAAAGTACGCCGTGAGCGTATGGGCCACATCGAGCTGGCGTCTCCGACTGCCCACATCTGGTTCCTGAAATCTCTGCCGTCCCGTATCGGCCTGCTGCTTGATATGCCGCTGCGCGATATCGAGCGCGTACTGTACTTCGAATCTTATGTAGTTATCGAAGGCGGTATGACTAACCTGGAACGTCAACAGATCCTGACTGAAGAGCAGTATCTGGACGCGCTGGAAGAGTTCGGTGACGAATTCGACGCGAAGATGGGTGCGGAAGCTATCCAGGCTCTGCTGAAAAGCATGGATCTGGAGCAAGAGTGTGAAACTCTGCGCGAAGAGCTGAACGAAACCAACTCCGAAACCAAGCGTAAGAAGCTGACCAAGCGTATCAAACTGCTGGAAGCCTTCGTACAGTCTGGCAACAAGCCAGAGTGGATGATCCTGACCGTTCTGCCGGTTCTGCCGCCAGATCTGCGTCCGCTGGTTCCGCTGGATGGTGGTCGTTTCGCAACGTCGGATCTGAACGATCTGTATCGTCGCGTTATCAACCGTAACAACCGTCTGAAGCGTCTGCTGGATCTGGCTGCGCCGGACATCATCGTACGCAACGAAAAACGTATGCTGCAGGAAGCGGTTGACGCCCTGCTGGATAACGGTCGTCGCGGTCGTGCGATCACCGGTTCTAACAAACGTCCTCTGAAATCTTTGGCCGACATGATCAAAGGTAAGCAGGGTCGTTTCCGTCAGAACCTGCTCGGTAAGCGTGTTGACTACTCCGGTCGTTCTGTAATCACCGTAGGTCCATACCTGCGTCTGCATCAGTGCGGTCTGCCGAAGAAAATGGCACTGGAACTGTTCAAACCGTTCATCTACGGCAAGCTGGAACTGCGTGGCCTGGCCACCACCATCAAAGCCGCTAAGAAAATGGTTGAGCGTGAAGAAGCTGTCGTTTGGGATATCCTGGACGAAGTTATCCGCGAACACCCGGTACTGCTGAACCGTGCACCAACACTGCACCGTCTGGGTATCCAGGCATTTGAACCGGTACTGATCGAAGGTAAAGCTATCCAGCTGCACCCGCTGGTTTGTGCGGCATATAACGCCGACTTCGATGGTGACCAGATGGCTGTTCACGTACCGCTGACGCTGGAAGCCCAGCTCGAAGCGCGTGCGCTGATGATGTCTACCAACAACATCCTGTCTCCGGCGAACGGCGAGCCTATCATCGTTCCGTCTCAGGACGTTGTATTGGGTCTGTACTACATGACCCGTGACTGTGTTAACGCCAAAGGCGAAGGCATGGTGCTGACTGGCCCGAAAGAAGCTGAGCGTATCTATCGCGCAGGTCTGGCCTCTCTGCATGCGCGCGTTAAAGTGCGTATCACCGAATACGAAAAAGATGAAAACGGCGAATTCGTTGCGAAAACCAGCCTGAAAGACACGACCGTTGGCCGTGCAATTCTGTGGATGATTGTACCGAAAGGTCTGCCTTTCTCCATCGTCAACCAGGCGCTGGGCAAGAAAGCTATCTCCAAAATGCTGAACACCTGTTACCGCATTTTGGGCCTGAAGCCGACCGTTATCTTCGCTGACCAGACAATGTACACCGGCTTTGCATATGCAGCGCGTTCAGGTGCATCTGTTGGTATTGATGACATGGTCATCCCAGAGAAGAAACACGAGATCATCTCTGAAGCGGAAGCTGAAGTTGCTGAGATCCAGGAGCAGTTCCAGTCTGGTCTGGTAACCGCGGGCGAACGCTATAACAAAGTTATCGATATCTGGGCTGCGGCGAACGATCGTGTATCCAAAGCGATGATGGATAACCTGCAAACCGAAACCGTTATTAACCGTGACGGCGTAGAAGAGCAGCAGGTTTCCTTCAACAGCATCTACATGATGGCCGACTCCGGTGCGCGTGGTTCTGCAGCACAGATTCGTCAGCTGGCTGGTATGCGTGGTCTGATGGCGAAGCCAGATGGCTCCATCATCGAAACGCCAATCACCGCGAACTTCCGTGAAGGTCTGAACGTACTCCAGTACTTCATCTCTACTCACGGTGCTCGTAAAGGTTTGGCGGATACCGCACTGAAAACAGCGAACTCCGGTTATCTGACTCGTCGTCTGGTTGACGTCGCGCAGGACCTGGTTGTTACTGAAGACGATTGCGGCACTCTGGAAGGCATCACCATGACCCCGGTTATCGAGGGTGGTGACGTTAAAGAGCCGCTGCGCGATCGCGTTCTGGGTCGTGTAACTGCTGAAGACGTTCTGAAGCCGGGTACGGCGGATATTCTGGTTCCACGCAACACGCTGCTGCACGAACAGTGGTGTGATCTGCTGGAAGAGAACTCCGTTGACTCTGTTAAAGTCCGTTCCGTTGTATCTTGTGACACCGACTTTGGTGTATGTGCGCACTGCTACGGTCGTGACCTGGCGCGTGGCCACATCATCAACAAAGGTGAAGCAATCGGCGTTATCGCGGCACAGTCCATCGGTGAACCGGGTACACAGCTGACGATGCGTACGTTCCACATCGGTGGTGCGGCATCTCGTGCGGCTGCTGAATCCAGCATCCAGGTGAAAAACAAAGGTAGCATCCGTCTGAGCAATGCGAAGTCGGTTGTGAACTCCAGCGGTAAACTGGTTATCACCTCACGTAACACCGAACTGAAACTGATCGACGAATTCGGTCGTACCAAAGAAAGCTATAAAGTGCCTTACGGCTCCGTTATGGCGAAAGGTGATGGCGAACAGGTTGCTGGCGGCGAAACCGTAGCAAACTGGGATCCGCACACCATGCCGGTTATCACCGAAGTGAGTGGTTTCGTCCGCTTCACTGACATGATCGACGGCCAGACCATTACTCGTCAGACCGACGAGCTGACCGGTCTGTCTTCTCTGGTGGTTCTGGATTCTGCAGAGCGTACTGCGGGTGGTAAAGACCTGCGTCCGGCACTGAAAATTGTTGATGCTCAGGGCAACGACGTTCTGATCCCAGGCACCGATATGCCTGCTCAGTACTTCCTGCCGGGTAAAGCGATTGTTCAGCTGGAAGATGGCGTACAGATCAGCTCTGGTGACACCCTGGCGCGTGTACCGCAGGAATCCGGCGGTACCAAGGATATCACCGGTGGTCTGCCGCGCGTTGCGGACCTGTTCGAAGCACGTCGTCCGAAAGAGCCGGCAATCCTGGCTGAAATCAGCGGCATCATTTCCTTCGGTAAAGAAACCAAAGGTAAACGTCGTCTGGTTATCACTCCGGTAGACGGTAGCGAACCTTACGAAGAGATGATTCCGAAATGGCGTCAGCTCAACGTGTTCGAAGGTGAACGTGTAGAACGTGGTGACGTTGTTTCCGACGGTCCGGAAGCGCCGCACGACATCCTGCGTCTGCGTGGTGTACATGCTGTAACTCGTTACATCGTTAACGAAGTTCAGGACGTATACCGTCTGCAGGGTGTTAAGATTAACGATAAACACATCGAAGTTATCGTTCGTCAGATGCTGCGTAAAGCCACCATCGAAAACGCTGGTAGCTCCGACTTCCTGGAAGGCGAGCAGGTTGAATACTCCCGCGTCAAGATCGCTAACCGCGAGCTGGAAGCGAACGGCAAAGTGGGTGCAACGTTCTCCCGCGATCTGCTGGGTATCACCAAAGCGTCTCTGGCAACCGAGTCCTTCATCTCTGCAGCATCGTTCCAGGAAACCACGCGTGTCCTGACCGAAGCAGCTGTTGCAGGTAAACGTGATGAACTGCGCGGTCTGAAAGAGAACGTCATCGTGGGTCGTCTGATTCCGGCAGGTACCGGTTATGCGTACCACCAGGATCGTATGCGCCGTCGCGCAGCGGGCGAACTGCCAGCTGCACCGCAGGTTACTGCTGAAGATGCGTCTGCCAGCCTGGCAGAACTGCTGAACGCAGGCCTGGGCGGTTCTGACAACGATTAATCGTTGCCGACCACAATAAAAAACCCGCTTCGGCGGGTTTTTTTATGTCTATGTTTATGCCGCCTGATAGCGCGGTGCTTATCAGGCCTACGAAGCCATCAGGCTGTATCATTAATTTACCGGTGGTAACCGCCGATAAAGCTCAATCATATCGCCGGCCAGATCCTGAATCACCATGGCATTCATCAGGTGGTCCTGCGAATGGACGGTGATAAGATTAACCGGTAGTTTGCCAGTGCCTTCGTCAATACCGATCAGCTGGGTCTGGATTTTATGTGCTTGTTTGACGTACTCGCGTGATTCCTTCATCGCTTGTTCTGCTCCGGCGAAATCTCCTTTACGCGCCAGTTGCAATGCCGTCAGGGCCTGGCTGCGTGCAGCGCCAGCGTTGACCAATAATTCCATGATGATCGTTTCTAACTCTTCCATGCCATCACTCCAGTAGTTTCAGCGCTTTGTCCAGTACCGCAT
Organism: Citrobacter sp. A316; assembly: GCF_002042945.1. Classification (NCBI taxonomy): domain Bacteria; kingdom Pseudomonadati; phylum Pseudomonadota; class Gammaproteobacteria; order Enterobacterales; family Enterobacteriaceae; genus Citrobacter; species Citrobacter sp. A316. The sequence goes on along the minus strand of NZ_MVFZ01000032.1, from coordinate 18,984 downwards.
CGCCTTTCATCATGCCGTAATCCATCATATCGATAACGGCGACTTTTTTGCCTAGCGGGTCGGCGATCGCCTGTAGCTTGGCCTGTTCGTACTTAACCTGTGGGCCGAGCAAAACGATATCCGCTGTAGCGATATTCTCTTCAAACTCGGCCACCGGGACGGCTTTGATAGTGACGTCGACGCCTTTTTTCTGGGCGGCATCTTTCATCCTTTGCACCAGCATGCTGGTGGACATTCCGGCGGCACAGCATAAAACGATGTTTTTCATAAGCAGTCTCGATCAACATGTGTGGGGTGATAATTATCGCGAGCCAGCTATAGCAACAACTGCTTTGCAACGATTGTGTGCAAGGCATCACAAAGAAAGCCGCTTTTTCTGAAACCGGTTACAAAAAGAGGCCAAACTCTGCGATCTGGACCGGGGCTAGCGGCTTTTTGGCACACTTATCACATGCTGGAATATATAATTACTGTCAATAAAGACATGTTATAAAAAACAGTATTGACAGCGTTTTTTAAACCAGTATGTTAATACTTAACAGCGGAGAAATTGTAGTTTGCTGTTAACGTAGTAAGTGTTAGTAGAGCTTGATTGGGGTTTGCGATAAAGGCCACGAAGTATTTTTTGTATGGGATAGTCGATGTTGAAAACGCTATTTTTTCACCTCGACAATGCTTTCAGGCCACGTAGTTGATATATCTAATCGCAAAAAATCAGTAAAACGCGACGATGTAACGCCATGATTTAATAGTAAATGTTCGTGATTTCTTCTTTTTTGGTTATCACGAGGGAAATAAGGCAACGCATCAAAGAGTATATGTCGCGAGGGGAAGTGTACTTGTTTAGGTCACCAGCCTTGAGTTCTATTATCAAGCGGGTGGAATGTGTTTAACGGTAAATAGAGGAAAGCTTTAGTTAGTATCAATATCCAATATTATCTATAGTAAACGTGTACATTTTAAAGTAGTACCATCAGCAGTATTTAATCGTTAAGTTTATTAATGTTAAATTTGAAGTGTGTAGTAACGTAAAGCCCTGACTGCAATAGTCGGGGCTTTTGTTCATTGTAGATCAAGCTGTTATCCTGGATGCTTGGCCGCGATGGTTCAATATTGCATCACTCAGTGGGTATTAAAAAAATTAATGCTTGCTTAATGATTAGAAGTAGGGCTACTATAGCGGCATCGGTTTGGAACACAGACCTTATGCAAGCAGTTTTAGTAAAGCAGTTCTCAGTTCAAGCGTTATCCTCAGATACTCTTCTTCATGAGCCTCCTCCCTAAGTGCCCCATAAGTTAATTTCTGCAAAACAGGCCATCTTCGCTGCATAAGCGGCTCAAAAACATGAAAGGAAGTATCTATGTCTAACAAAATGACTGGTTTAGTAAAATGGTTTAACTCTGATAAAGGCTTCGGCTTTATCACTCCTCAGGACGGTAGCAAGGATGTGTTTGTGCATTTCTCTGCTATCCAGAGTAACGATTTTAAAACGTTAGACGAAGGTCAAAAGGTGGAGTTCTCCGTGGAGAATGGCGCTAAAGGCCCGTCTGCTGTTAACGTTGTCGCGCTGTAAACGCCGATAATTTCACGAACGCTTACGATAGCGATGAAGGCCAGAGCCTGAGCAGTTAAGTGCCAGTGAAGAAAAAACCCGCGAAAGCGGGTTTTTTTGTTTATGCGATCGCTCCTGAGTTACGGTAGCTGTGAAGCGCGCCCCAGATAGCTGTCCCAGTCTTTCCACACGGGCTGTAAACCCTGAGCCATGAGTGCTTCAGCAACGGCTTCTGGGCGACGATCGTCGTGCGGAGAGAACTGTTCCAGTTCGGGGTGGTTATCGGCATAACCACCGGGCTGGGTTTTTGAGAAGGCGCTGACGTTGTTGATCGCCAACGGGATCACATGGTCACGAAACCATGGCGATTCGCGGGTGGAGAGCGAAAGCTCGATTTCCGGCGCCAGTAAACGAAACGCACAAATGGTCTGGACCAACTGTCGCTCGTCCATGATTGATGCTGGCTCAACGCCTCCGGTGCATGGCCGCAGGCGAGGGAAGGAAATGGAGTAACGGCTCTGCCAGTAATGCTGCTGCATCCACAGCAGATGCTCAGCCACCATATAGCAATCAACTCGCCAACTGTCAGACAAACCAATTAACGCGCCAAGACCGATTTTGTCGATCCCTGCGCGGCCCAGCCTATCCGGCGTTTCCAGGCGCCAGAAGAAATCCTGCTTTTTCCCTTTTAAATGGTGACGAGCGTAAGTTGCCTCATGGTAGCTCTCCTGATACACCATCACGCCATCCAGCCCCAGCGTCTTCAGCTCTGCATATTCAGTCTCTGATAACGGCTGTACCTCCATCTGTAAAGAGGAGAACTGGCGGCGAATGGCAGGCAAATGGCGACGAAAGTAATCCATCCCCACTTTTGCCTGATGTTCACCGGTGACCAGCAGCAGATGCTCAAAACCCAGCTCACGGATAGCCGCACACTCCCGTGTTATCTCATCTTCGTCCAGCGTTTTGCGTTTGATACGGTTGCTCATCGAAAAACCGCAGTAGGTGCAGTCGTTGGCGCAAAGGTTGGAGAGATACAACGGCACGTAAAAGCTCACCGTGTTACCAAAACGCTGGCGGGTGAGCTTTTGCGCCCGCTGCGCCAGCGGCTCCAGATAGTCGGCTGCGGCAGGAGAGAGTAACGCCATCAGATCGTCGCGGCTAAGCTGCGAAGCCTTGAGCGCGCGCTCCACGTCAGCGGCGGTTTTACCGTTGATGCGCAGGCGGATGTCGTCCCAGTCCAGCTGTCGCCAGCGGTCGCTGAACGTTGTCATGCGAAGGCCTCCAGGAATCCGGTTAACGGGCTGGTGGCGCTGGCCTGAGAACTTTTGCTTCCTGGTACCGCCTGGCGTGCCAGCAAGCCAGCTTCAACGGCCAGACGGAAGGCGGTTGCCATCATCACCGGGCTGTCGGCGACCGCGATTGCCGTATTGACCAACACCGCGTCGGCGCCCATTTCCAGCGCCTGCGTGGCGTGGCTGGGGACGCCGATGCCTGCATCAACCACCACCGGCACGGTCGCCTGTTGGATAATAATCTCCAGCATCGCTTTGGTTTCCAGCCCCTGATTAGAGCCGATGGGCGCGCCGAGCGGCATCACCGCCGAACAGCCTACTTCTTCCAGCCGTTTGCACAACACCGGGTCAGCGCCACAGTAAGGCAGCACCACGAAGCCCTGTTTCACCAGTGCTTCTGCGGCTTTCAATGTTTCGATCGGATCGGGTAACAGCCAGCGGGCGTCCGGGTGGATTTCTAATTTCAGCCAGTTTGTGCCCAGCGCTTCCCGCGCCAGTTGGGCGGCAAAAATCGCCTCTTCAGCGGTTTTTGCCCCCGAAGTGTTGGGCAACAGCGTGACGCCAGCTTCTACCAGCGGCGCCAGGATAGCGTCGTTGTGCTGACGTAAATCCACGCGCTTCATGGCCAGCGTCACCAGTTGGCTGCCGGAGGCGCGAATCGCCTCGACCATCAGCTGCGATGAGGCAAATTTGCCGGTGCCGGTGAACAGATGCGAATCAAACGTTTTGTCGGCAATACTTAACATATCAACCCCCTGCAATAACCTGAAAAAGCAGGATCTGGTCGCCTTCCTGCACGATTTGCTGCTCCCACTGCTCGCGCGGCAGGATCTGCTGATTGAGTGCCAGCGCCGCACCCGGTTTAAGCTGATTAAGCGCAGTGAGCAGCCCGCTGACGGTTTGTCCTTCGGCGCACTGCATCGTCTCATCATTGAACTGAATCTGCATGTTGCCCTCCGCATACCGAGCAGCCGCTGGCACGTCGTAGCGCGAGGCTGCGCCACTGGCTGGTTTTACCGTCAAACAGGCGTAGCTCTCCGCTGGGCGTCTCGATACCGCTGAGCAATTTAATCGCTTCCAACGCCTGCAAGGTGCCCATCACGCCCACAACAGGTCCGACGATACCGGCGGTACGGCAGTTGCGTTCAGGCTCTACATCGTCCGGCCACAGGCAGCGATAACAGCCTTGTTCCCACGGGGGCGTCAGTACCATCAGTTGGCCGCCAAAGCCGACGGCGCTGGCGGTGATGAGCGGGGTGTCGAGTGTTACGCAGGCGGCGTTAATTTCCTGGCGCGTGGCCATGTTATCGGTACAGTCGAGCACTACATCGGCACGCGCTACCGCATGCCGGAGCGCATCGCCTTTCAGTCGCTGCTGGAGCGATACCAGTTCGATATCCGGGTTGAGCCGCGTCAGGCGCTGCTGGGCAACCTGCGATTTTGAACGCGCGATATCATCAGTGGTAAACAGTATCTGGCGCTGCAGATTGCTCAGATGAATGTCGTCATCGTCTACCAGCGTCAGTTTGCCGATGCCAGCTCCCGCCAGATACAGTGCAGCAGGCGAACCTAACCCGCCTAAACCGACAATCAGCACATGGCTATCGAGTAGCTTTTGCTGGCCTTCAATGGCGATGTCGCCGAGCAGGATCTGCCGGCTGTAACGCATAAAGTCGCGGTCATTCATCGCCCACTCCTGCGATATCCAGTAGTTGGGCCGTGGCGACCTGCCAGTCAGCCGCCTGGGTAATGGCGCTGACCACGGCAATGCTGCCTACACCGGTCGCCAGCACCGCCGGGGCGCGCTCAAGACTGATACCGCCAATGGCGACGGTCGGGTAATCCGCCAGTCGTTCAATATGGTTTGCAAGTTGCGTAAGCCCCTGCGGGGCGGAAGGCATCTGCTTGGTTTGCGTGGGGAAGACATGACCCAGCGCGATATAAGAAGGTTTAGCGGCGAGCGCGACGTCTATCTCCATATCATCGTGAGTGGACACCCCCAGGCGTAGCCCCGCCGCCTGAATCGCCTTCAGGTCGGTGGTTTCAAGGTCTTCCTGGCCCAGATGCACACCGTAAGCGCGGTGCTTAATTGCCAGACGCCAGTAGTCGTTGATAAACAGACGGGCGTTATAGCGACGCCCTAGCTCAATGGCGGCCATAACGTCGGCTTCGACCTCTTCATCACGCTTATCTTTAATGCGCAGTTGGATCGTGCGTACGCCCGCCTGCAACAGGCGTTCAATCCATTGCACGCTGTCCACCACCGGGTAAAGCCCGAGGCGGAACGGCACGGTTGGGAAATCAGGCTGGTACATTACGCCTCCTCTTTTTTGAGGTAGATTTCGCCGCCTTTGGCACGGAAGTTCTCCGACATATCCGCCATGCCGACTTCAATCGTTTGTGCGGCAGCGTAGTCGCGAACCTCCTGGCTGATTTTCATCGAGCAGAACTTCGGTCCGCACATGGAGCAGAAGTGGGCGACTTTGCCGGACTCCTGTGGCAGGGTTTCATCGTGGTAGGCACGGGCTGTGAACGGGTCGAGCGCGAGGTTAAACTGGTCTTCCCAGCGGAATTCGAAACGCGCTTTCGACATGGCGTTATCGCGGATCTGCGCGCCCGGATGACCTTTTGCTAAGTCAGCTGCGTGGGCGGCAATCTTGTAGGTAATCAGCCCTTGCTTCACATCTTCTTTGTTCGGCAGGCCGAGGTGCTCTTTTGGCGTGACGTAGCACAACATCGCGCAGCCAAACCAGCCGATCATCGCCGCACCGATCCCGGAAGTGAAGTGGTCGTAACCTGGCGCGATGTCGGTGGTCAATGGTCCTAAGGTGTAAAACGGTGCTTCATGGCAGTGCTCCAGCTCTTCGGTCATGTTGCGCTGGATCATATGCATGGGCACATGACCCGGGCCTTCAATCATCACCTGCACGTCGTATTCCCAGGCGATTTTGGTCAGCTCACCCAGCGTATGCAGCTCGGAGAACTGCGCTTCGTCGTTCGCATCCTGAATTGAACCCGGGCGCAGGCCGTCACCCAGCGACAAAGAGACGTCGTAAGCGGCGCAGATTTCGCAAATCTCGCGGAAATGTTCGTACAGGAAGTTCTCTTTGTGATGAGAAAGGCACCATTTCGCCATAATTGAACCGCCGCGTGAGACAATACCGGTCAGGCGTTTGGCGGTCATCGGCACGTAGCGCAGCAGCACGCCCGCGTGAATGGTGAAGTAGTCGACGCCCTGTTCGGCCTGCTCCAGCAGCGTGTCGCGGAAGGCTTCCCAGGTGAGATCTTCGGCGATCCCGTTGACCTTCTCCAGCGCCTGGTAGATCGGCACAGTACCGATCGGTACCGGACTGTTACGCAGGATCCACTCGCGGGTTTCGTGAATATAGCGGCCGGTGGAGAGATCCATCACCGTGTCCGCGCCCCAGCGCGTCGACCACACCAGTTTTTCTACCTCTTCTTCGATAGAGGAGGTGACGGCAGAGTTGCCGATGTTGGCGTTAACCTTCACCAGGAAGTTGCGACCGATAATCATCGGCTCGGATTCCGGGTGGTTGATGTTGGCAGGAATAATCGCGCGGCCCGCGGCCACTTCATCACGCACGAATTCCGGTGTGATGTTTTCCGGCAGGCGTGCGCCAAAGTTCATCCCCGGATGCTGGTGGCGAAGCACTTCACTGCGAATGCGCTCGCGGCCCATGTTTTCACGGATGGCGATGAACTCCATCTCCGGGGTCACTATTCCCTGACGGGCGTAGTGTAGCTGGGTGACACGCTTACCGGCTTTGGCGCGCTTTGGCGTCAGCAGGCCGGTGAAACGCAGTTCGTCCAGGCCATCGTCGGCCAGACGTTCTTTGGTATAAGCGGAACTACGGTCGTCTAATTCTTCGCTATCGTTACGTGCCGCAATCCACGCCTGGCGCAGTTTTGCCAGACCTTGCTGGACGTTAATCGCCACGTCAGGATCGCCATACGGCCCGGAGGTGTCGTATACCGGAACGGCTTCGTTCTCTTCGAACTGCGGGTTGTCTTTGCTACCGCCAGTCAGCGTCGGGCTGAGCTGAATTTCGCGCATCGGAATGCGGATATCCGGCTGCGAACCGGTAATATAAATGCGTTTTGAGTTAGGGAAGGCGGTCCCTTCCAGGGTATCGATAAAGTGTTGGGCTTGAGCGCGCTGTTCGCGGCGTGATGGTTTAGTAGTGGCAGACATAGCTCATTCCAAATAAAAGTAAGGATATGGCTTGTCAGACGACGGATGAAGCAAGAGAGAAGCTCGCCCGGGGGCGATGCTATTGCAGATTGACTCTTGTTCCCTTCGCAGGTTTTAACCTGATCAGGTTCCGCGGATCCCGAATTAACGGTCTCAGCCTTTTCCACTCATGCTGCTGTGGAAAATAAGCACTCCGACAAGAAGTAACCTCAGTAAAGAGGTAATGAATGTAAACTACGCGTTAATGCCGTAAATCTCAAGCATGACGTTTGAGAGTGCTACTCTCGTGCATCGCGTCAAATACCAGCATGATCAGCTTATCTTCCAGCACGAATCGGGCTTCTAGCGCTTCGCCGAGATCCGATAAAACCTGTTGAAATTCAAGGAAGTTATCATGATCAATCGCAGTTTCCAGGCTGGAGTCATAGTAGTCCATGATCAGCTGCGTATTGGCTTCCAGCAGCGGCCAAATTTTTGTGGCTTTTAAAAGCTGCCCGTTCCCTTCCAATTTATGGAGAATACGTTCATAAATACTGAAGTGTCCGGTGGAGAGGTAATCGACCAGGCTCTGACAAAAATCATCCAGCGCTTTTTCATTGAGTCGCATGTACGATTCTTTGCCAGGCTTAATGCCAACCAGATTGTAGTAAGCCACGAGCAGGTGCTTACGTACATGTAGCCAGCGATCAACCAGTTTATTACTTCCTCCGACGTGCTCCGTCAGGCTTTCCAGCTGGTTTAGCATGATTGACTCCGCAAGATGGTGTTTAGGAACTGCTCACCCGTAAATGTAAAAATAATGTAAACAACATGCCTGTGAAGCAAAGGTTGCGCAAGAGATATGGATCGTATAATTGAAAAATTAGATAGCGGCTGGTGGATCGTCAGTCATGAGCAAAAGTTATGGTTACCTCATGGCGAGCTACCTTATGGCGACGCAGCCCGTTTTGATCTGATTGGTCAGCGCGCGCTGCCAATAGGCGAGTGGGAAGGGGAGACTGTCTGGCTGGTGCAGCAGCAGCGTCGACACGATATGGGGTCGGTGCGCCAGGTCATTGACCAGGACGTTGGCCTGTTTCAACTGGCCGGACGCGGCGTACAGCTGGCAGAGTTCTATCGCTCGCATAAATTCTGCGGCTACTGCGGCCATCCCATGCACCCGAGTAAAACGGAGTGGGCGATGCTCTGTAGCCACTGCCGTGAACGTTATTACCCGCAAATTGCTCCCTGCATAATCGTCGCTATTCGCCGAGATGATTCCATCCTGCTTGCCCAACACGTTCGCCATCGTAACGGCGTGCATACCGTACTGGCGGGTTTTGTCGAAGTGGGCGAGACCCTGGAACAGGCGGTAGCGCGTGAAGTCATGGAAGAGAGCGGCATTAAGGTGAAAAACCTGCGCTATGTCACTTCTCAGCCATGGCCATTCCCGCAGTCTTTGATGACCGCATTTATGGCAGAGTATGATAGCGGCGAAATCGTCATCGACCCGAAAGAGCTGCTGGAAGCGAACTGGTATCGCTATGACGATTTACCGCTCTTGCCTCCGCCGGGTACTGTCGCGCGTCGATTGATTGAAGACACTGTGGCAATGTGTCGGGCTGAGTACGAGTAAAGAGCGAGTGGTGATACACTGACGGACTGACGCAATAAGGAACTGCAAAAATGACCGAACTGAAGAACGATCGTTATCTGCGTGCGCTGCTGCGCCAGCCCGTTGATGTCACTCCGGTATGGATGATGCGCCAGGCAGGCCGCTATCTACCGGAATACAAAGCTACCCGTGCCGAAGCGGGTGATTTTATGGCGCTGTGCAAAAATGCCGAGCTGGCCTGCGAAGTCACGCTGCAGCCGCTGCGTCGCTATAAACTTGATGCCGCGATCCTCTTCTCGGATATCCTGACGATCCCGGATGCGATGGGACTCGGGCTGTATTTTGAAGCAGGAGAAGGTCCACGCTTCACCTCTCCGATTACCAGCAAGGCTGACGTCGACAAACTGCCGATCCCTGACCCGGAAGATGGGCTGGGGTACGTGATGAACGCGGTGCGCACTATCCGCCGTGAACTGAAAGGCGAAGTGCCGCTGATCGGCTTCTCCGGTAGCCCGTGGACGCTGGCGACCTACATGGTTGAAGGCGGCAGCAGCAAAGCCTTCACCGTGATTAAAAAGATGATGTACGCCGATCCTAAAGCGCTGCATCTGCTGCTTGATAAGCTGGCGAAGAGCGTCACGCTGTACCTGAACGCGCAGATCAAAGCGGGCGCGCAGTCGGTGATGATTTTCGATACCTGGGGGGGCGTGCTGACCGGTCGCGACTATCAGCAGTTCTCCCTGTATTACATGCACAAAATCGTCGATGGCCTGCTGCGCGAGAACGAAGGTCGTCGTGTACCGGTGACCCTGTTTACCAAAGGCGGTGGTCAGTGGCTGGAAGCGATGGCGGAAACCGGCTGTGATGCGTTAGGTCTCGACTGGACCACTGACATTGCCGATGCGCGTCGTCGTGTTGGTCATAAAGTGGCGCTACAGGGCAATATGGATCCGTCCATGCTGTATGCGCCGCCAGCCCGCATCGAAGAAGAGGTGGCGACAATTCTGGCTGGATTTGGTCAGGGTGAAGGGCATGTCTTTAACCTGGGCCACGGCATTCATCAGGACGTACCGCCAGAACATGCGGGTGTCTTTGTGGAGGCGGTACATCGGTTGTCCGAACAGTACCACCGCTAAGGAGTCATCATGGATCTCGCGTCATTACGCGCGCAGCAGCTTGAACTGGCCTCTTCAGTGATCCGCGAGGATCGTCTGAAGAACGATCCGCCGGATCTGATCGGTGGGGCGGACGTTGGGTTTGAGCAGGGTGGCGAAGTGACGCGAGCCGCAATGGTCTTACTGAAGTATCCCACGCTTGAACTGGTCGAATACAAGGTGGCGCGTATCGCCACCACCATGCCCTACATTCCTGGTTTTCTCTCCTTTCGTGAAACTCCCGCGCTGATGGCCGCCTGGCAACTGCTCTCGCACAAGCCAGATCTGCTGTTCGTTGACGGGCATGGCATTTCTCACCCGCGCCGTCTGGGCGTGGCCAGCCATTTTGGCCTGCTGGTGGACGTCCCAACGATTGGTGTGGCGAAAAAACGGTTGTGCGGCAAGTTTGAGCCGCTCGCTGCCGAGCCTGGAGCGTTAGCGCCGTTGCTGGATAAAGGCGAACAGCTGGCATGGGTCTGGCGCAGCAAAGCGCGCTGTAACCCGCTGTTTATTTCTACGGGCCACCGCGTGAGTATGGACAGCGCACTGGCATGGGTTCAACGCTGTATGAACGGCTATCGTTTGCCGGAACCAACACGCTGGGCAGATGCGGTGGCATCCGAACGCCCGGCTTTTACTCGGCTTGCAGCAAAAACGCCCCATATCGGGTAAACTGCGGCTAATTTCCGTATTTGAGAACTCATCATGTTACAAAATCCGATTCACCTGCGTCTGGAGAAGCTGGAAAGCTGGCAGCACGTCACGTTTATGGCCTGTCTGTGCGAACGCATGTACCCGAACTACGCCATGTTCTGCAAGCAAACTGAATTTGGCGATGGACAGATTTACCGCCGAATTCTGGATCTGATTTGGGAAGCGCTGACGGTTAAAGACGCGAAAATCAATTTCGACAGTCAGCTGGAAAAGTTTGAAGAGGCCATTCCTTCTGCAGATGATTACGATCTGTACGGCGTTTATCCGGCGATTGATGCCTGTGTGGCATTAAGCGAACTGATGCATTCGCGTCTTAGCGGTGAAACGCTGGAGCATGCAATCGAAGTGAGTAAGGCTTCGATTACGACGGTTGCGATGCTGGAAATGACTCAGGCTGGTCGCGAAATGACCGATGAAGAGCTCAAAGAGAACCCTGCCGTTGAGCAAGAATGGGATATTCAGTGGGAAATTTTCCGACTTTTAGCCGACTGTGAAGAACGCGATATTGAGCTGATAAAAGGGCTGCGTGCAGACCTGCGCGAGGCTGGTGAGAGCAATATTGGTATAAATTTTCAGCAATGACACCACAAAACGTGATTTAACGCCTGATTTGTCGTGCCTGAAGGCTTCCCATCCGCCCCCGGTCTGGTCTACATTTGGGGGGCGAAAAAAAGTGGCTATCGGTGCGTGTATGCAGGAGAGTGCTTTTCTGGCATTTCCGTCGCACTCGATGCTTAGCAAGCGATAAACACATTGTAAGGATAACTTATGAACAAGACTCAACTGATTGATGTAATTGCAGACAAAGCAGAACTGTCTAAAACACAGGCTAAAGCTGCTCTGGAATCCACTCTGGCTGCTATTACTGAGTCTCTGAAAGAAGGCGATGCTGTACAACTGGTTGGTTTCGGTACCTTCAAAGTGAACCACCGTGCTGAGCGCACTGGCCGCAACCCGCAGACCGGTAAAGAAATCAAAATCGCCGCAGCTAACGTACCGGCATTTGTTTCTGGTAAAGCACTGAAAGACGCGGTTAAGTAATTCGCGTGGCAGTGAACAGTTTTAACGAAGGGGCGGTTTCGCCCCTTTTGTCCATCTGGCGTCATACGCTTTGGCTTTCAGGTGTTCTGTTACTGTCTGCCTGCGGTAGCCATTCTGAGCTTCCTCCGTTCACGGCCAGCGGCTATGTTGGCGATCAGGGGGCGGTACGTATTTGGCGTAAAGACTCCGGTGACGATGTTCACTTACTCTCGGTATTTAGTCCGTGGCGTAAAGGCGAAACCACTACCAGTGAATACCGCTGGCAGGGTGATTCGCTCTCTCTGATAGAACTCAACGTTTACAGTAAACCGGCTGAACATGTCCGTATACGCTTCGATGACCGGGGCGAACTGAGCTTCATGCAGCGTGAAGTCGACGGGCAAAAGCAGCAGCTTTCCAGCGATCAAATCGCGCTTTACCGCTATCGCGCCGATCAAATTCGCCAGACCAGCGATGCGCTGCGTCAGGGACGGGTGATATTGCGTCAGGGACGTTGGCATGCGGATAACACAGTCACAACCTGTGAAGGTGAAACGCTGAATCCAGACCTGGAGTCGTGGGCGATAAACCATATCGAGCGCCGCCAGAGACATTCATCCGTAGAGGTGAGTGTGGCATGGCTGGAAGCGCCCGAAGGGTCGCAGCTACTGCTGGTCGCCAATGAAGATTTTTGTCACTGGCAGCCTACAGCCAAAACTTTCTGAAAACCTGAAGACAGGTAGCCAGCAGGCCTGAACCGTATAGCGTCATCAGGCATTAAGTCTTTTACCAGTGACCCATTCCCATATGGCCGCCGCCGCGATGGCCACCGCCGCATCCGCCGTAGCCCATTCCCGCGCCACGTGGCACGCCAGCCTGCGCCATTGCGACATCGCGTTTAACGCGCTGCTCGTCCAGAGACTGATTCAACGCTTCCATCTCTTTTGCTACAGCATTAATTTTTGCCGTGTCCGGTGAGCTGGCTGTTAATAGTGCATTGTACTCATAACGTTTGGATGTCAGCTGTTGACGCAACGCGCTGGTCTGGGAATAGTAATCATCATAGATTTTCTGCGCGGCAGCCTGCTGCTCAGCGGTCATTGGCGTACCGCCCCGTTGCTGCATTCCGTCGCCATATCCCCAGTGATTCTGCGCCAGTACCGGAGTGGAGCCCAGTGCGATAAGAGAAAGTGCAATCAGTGCCAGTTTGTTGTTCCGTTTCATCGTTCGTTCTCCTGTTGGTTAGCTTACATTCCCTTTTGCATCTTCCGTGCCAAAGCGGCAATCCCAGCGCTGCGGGCGTTGTACCCGCCGTCTTTGCAGGGAAACGAGTAAAAATGACTCGCCAGAACGCGCCTGCGAGTCATTTTTACCCGTTACTTTCAGCTGTTTGTGTCTGAGGGCAGGGTTATCAGGGGGAAAAAATGGCATGATTTCTGCTGTATACCTGCAACGATGAAAGGAACAAGCGGGGTGAAGGGAGAGCGTATGCGTCTTTATAAGGATACGGTGGCAAAGTGGTTGAGCCGACTCTTGCTGGCGGCAATCCTGATATTGGTCGGCTGGTTTTCGATTATGACTATTCGGGACTATGGGCGGGAAAGTGGCGCCGCACGTCAAACGCTACTGGAAAAAGGCAGTGTGCTCATTCGCGCTCTGGAGTCTGGTACGCGCGTAGGTATGGGGATGCGCATGCATCATGCTCAGCAGCAGACGCTACTGGAGGAAATGGCTGTACAGCCTGGCGTGCTATGGTTTGCCGTCGTCGATGAGCATGGTGTCATTATTACCCACAGCAATTCCGCGATGGTTGGTAAAACGCTCTATTCATCGGATGTCCTGCGACAGCTTAGTCCTGGGGAACAAGAAAGCTGGCGGAATATTGAGATCCCGGAGGGAGACGGTGAAAAAACGCCAGCCCTGGAAATTTACCGCCAGTTTCAGCCAATGTATGGTCCAGGACGCCACGGCATGGCGCGCTGCGCCAGCAATGACGGGCAGCTTATTACCCCAGCACAAACCATATTTATCGCCTTTGATGCCAGTGATCTCACCGCGACTCAGGCAAGAGAGTGGCGTAACACCCTGATAGTCCTCTCTGCGCTGGCGGCTGTGTTGCTGGCCACCGTGCTGACGTTCTTCTGGTATCAGCGCTATCAGCGCTCGTACAAAGAACTCCAGGATGCGATGAAGCGTAAAGAAAAACTGTTAGCGCTCGGGCACCTTGCGGCTGGAGTGGCGCATGAAATTCGTAACCCGCTTTCATCGATCAAAGGGTTAGCGAAGTATTTTGCCGAGCGAACCCCGGCAGGAGGCGAGTCGCACGAGCTGGCGCAGGTGATGGCGAAAGAGGCGGATCGTTTAAATCGGGTGGTGAGCGAGTTGCTGGAGCTGGTGAAACCTGCGCATCTGACACTGCAACAGGTGAATCTTAATGAGGTCATCACCCACTCATTACACCTGGTGAGTCAGGATGCGGCAAGCCGGGAAATCCAGCTCCGCTTTTCGGCCACTCCTACGCTCCCCGCTATTCAGGCCGATCCCGACCGACTGACCCAGGTTTTGTTGAATCTGTATCTGAACGCCATTCATGCGATTGGTCGTCAGGGTACGATCACGGTTGAAGCGAGTGAAAGCAGCGGCGATCGCGTTAAAATCGTGGTTACCGATAGCGGGAAGGGAATTGCAGCGGAACAGCTGGAGGCCATTTTTACGCCTTACTTTACGACCAAAGCTGACGGAACCGGTCTCGGGCTGGCGGTAGTGCAGAACATTATCGAACAGCATGGTGGCACCATTCAGGTGGCAAGCGTTGAGGGCAAAGGTGCGACCTTTACCCTTTGGCTGCCGACCAAAGCGAAACAACAGGATTAACAAGGATGACGCGCGGAAAAATCAATATTCTGGTAGTCGATGACGATATCAGCCATTGCACCATTTTACAGGCGCTGTTGCGCGGCTGGGGTTATGAGGTCGCGCTGGCCTATAGCGGGCGAGCGGCGCTGGAACAGGTGCGCGAACGCGTATTTGATTTAGTGCTGTGTGATGTACGCATGGCGGAGATGGACGGCATCGCAACGCTGAAAGAGATTAAAGCGCTGAATCCGGCGATTCCGGTCTTGATCATGACGGCGTTCTCCAGCGTAGAGACCGCCGTCGAGGCGCTTAAAACCGGGGCGCTGGACTACTTAATCAAACCACTGGATTTTGACCGTCTGCAGGAGACGCTGGAAAAGGCGCTGGCGCATACGCGGGAAACGGGCGCTGAACTGCCATCGGCGTCGGCTGCGCAGTTTGGCATGATTGGCAGCAGTCCGGCGATGCAGAAGTTGCTCAATGAAATCGCGATGGTTGCGCCCTCGGATGCCACGGTGCTCATTCACGGAGACTCCGGCACGGGTAAAGAGTTGGTGGCCCGGGCGCTGCATGCCAGCAGCGCCCGTCGCGATAAACCGCTGGTGACGCTCAACTGCGCGGCGCTTAATGAATCGCTGCTGGAGTCCGAACTTTTTGGTCACGAGAAAGGGGCGTTTACCGGGGCGGATAAACGGCGGGAAGGGCGCTTTGTGGAAGCCGATGGCGGCACGTTATTTCTTGATGAAATCGGTGATATTTCACCGCTGATGCAGGTGCGCCTGCTGCGGGCTATCCAGGAACGAGAAGTGCAGCGCGTTGGTAGCAATCAGACTATTGCGGTTGATGTCCGGCTAATCGCCGCTACGCATCGCGATCTTGCGGAAGAAGTCAGCGCCGGGCGCTTTCGTCAGGATCTCTATTATCGCCTGAACGTCGTCACCATTGAAATGCCAGCGCTGTGCCAGCGCCGGGAAGATATTCCGCTGTTAGCCGAACATTTTCTCCAGCGTTTTGCCGCGCGTAACCGCAAAGCGGTGAAAGGCTTTACTCCACAGGCGATGGATCTGCTGATTCACTACGACTGGCCGGGCAATATTCGTGAGCTGGAAAATGCGATTGAGCGCTCGGTGGTACTGCTGACGGGGGAATATATTTCCGAGCGTGAGCTGCCGATGGCGATTGCCGCGACGCCGATAAAAACGGAATTCAGTGGCGAGATCCAACCGCTGGTGGATGTCGAAAAAGAGGTGATTCTGGCGGCGCTGGAAAAAACGGGCGGCAATAAAACGGAAGCCGCCCGTCAGTTAGGTATTACGCGTAAAACGCTGCTGGCGAAAATTTCGCGTTAGCGTTGCTCGCGTTCAATGGCGCGCCAGCCAATGTCGTTACGGCTGAAGCTGCCATCCCAGCGGATGTCGGTCATCAGGGCGTAAGCGCGTTTCTGCGCTTCAGCCACGGTATTGCCCAGGGCGGTGGCGCACAGCACGCGGCCGCCGCTGGTCAGCACGCGATCGTCGTCAGCGAGTGTAGTGCCTGCATGGAACACTTTTCCGTCTTCTACTTCTTCCAGCGGCAGACCGTGGATCTCATCACCGGTGTTGTAGTTGCCTGGATAACCTCCGGCGGCAATGACGACACCCAGCGAGGCGCGTTCGTCCCACTCGGAGTTTTTCTCATCCAGCTTGCCGTCGCAGGCGGCCAGGCAAAGCTCCACCAGGTCCGATTTCATGCGCAGCATGATCGGCTGGGTTTCCGGATCGCCAAAGCGGCAGTTGAACTCGATAACCTTCGGATTGCCCTGCTTGTCGATCATCAGGCCCGCATACAGGAAGCCAGTGTAGGTATTCCCTTCCGCCGCCATGCCTTTTACGGTTGGCCAAATGATGCGTTCCATGGTGCGCTGGTGCACTTCATCAGTCACCACCGGAGCCGGTGAGTATGCGCCCATACCGCCTGTGTTTGGGCCGGTATCACCGTTACCTACGCGTTTGTGGTCCTGGCTGGTGGCCATCGGCAGCACGTGCTCGCCGTCGACCATCACGATAAAGCTCGCTTCTTCGCCGTCGAGGAACTCTTCGATAACAATGCGGTGGCCCGCATCGCCAAAAGCGTTTCCTGCCAGCATGTCATGAACGGCGGCTTCGGCTTCTTCCTGCGTCATCGCCACGATAACGCCTTTACCGGCAGCCAGACCGTCGGCTTTGATAACAATCGGCGCGCCTTTCTCACGCAGATAGGCCAGTGCTGGCTCAATCTCAGTGAAGTTCTGATATTCCGCGGTCGGGATATGATGACGGGCGAGGAAATCTTTGGTGAAGGCTTTGGAGCCTTCCAGTTGTGCAGCACCTTCGGTTGGGCCGAAAATTTTCAGACCGGCGGCGCGGAAAGCATCGACTACGCCAATTACCAGCGGCGCTTCCGGACCAACGATGGTCAGATCGATCTTCTCGTTCTGGGCAAAGCTCAGCAGTGCAGGAATATCGGTTACCGCGATAGCCACGTTTTGCAGTGCAGGTTCCAGTGCGGTGCCCGCGTTACCCGGTGCAACAAAAACGGTATCGACCAGCGGCGACTGTGCCGCTTTCCAGGCCAGGGCGTGCTCGCGCCCGCCGTTGCCAATCACTAATACTTTCATCGTCTGCTCCGTGGATTAATGGCGGAAGTGGCGCATGTCGGTAAAGATCATCGCGATACCGTGTTCATCGGCAGCGGCAATGACTTCGTCATCACGGATAGAACCACCTGGCTGGATAACGCAGCTCACGCCAACGGCGGCAGCGGCATCAATACCATCGCGGAACGGGAAGAAGGCGTCAGAGGCCATGGCGGAGCCTTTTACTTCCAGACCTTCATCGGCGGCTTTAATCCCAGCGATTTTCGCGGAGTACACGCGGCTCATCTGGCCGGCTCCTATGCCGATAGTCATGTTCTCTTTGGCATAAACAATGGCGTTGGATTTCACGAACTTCGCCACTTTCCAGCAGAACAGCGCATCGCGCAGTTCTTGTTCGGTCGGCTGGCGTTTAGACACCACGCGCAGTTCGCTTTCGCTCACCATACCCAGATCCCTGTCCTGAACCAGCAGGCCGCCGTTAACGCGTTTGAAGTCCAGGCCCGGTACACGTTGTGCCCACTGGCCGCAGGTCAGAACGCGAACGTTCTGTTTGGCGGCGGTGATTTTCAGTGCGTCTTCGGTTGCGGACGGGGCGATGATCACTTCCACGAACTGACGGGAGATAATTGCCTGTGCGGTTTCGGCATCCAGTTCCCGGTTGAAAGCGATGATGCCGCCGAACGCGGAAGTCGGGTCGGTTTTATAGGCGCGGTCGTACGCGTCCAGAATAGAGGTACTTACCGCTACGCCACACGGGTTAGCGTGCTTAACGATCACACAGGCTGGCTCGCTGAACTCTTTCACGCACTCCAGCGCCGCGTCGGTATCGGCGATATTGTTGTAGGAAAGCGCTTTGCCCTGTACCTGCTGTGCGGTGGCAACGGACGCTTCTTTAACATTCTCTTCTATATAGAAGGCAGCCTGCTGGTGGCTGTTCTCGCCGTAGCGCATATCCTGCTTCTTAATGAAGTTCAGGTTCAGAGTACGCGGGAAACGACCGGCGGCTTCTTTGCTCTCACCGTGGTAAGCCGGAACCATGCTGCCGAAGTAGTTGGCAATCATGCTGTCGTAGGCGGCGGTGTGTTCGAAGGCTTTAATCGCGAGGTCAAAGCGGGTTTCCAGAGTCAGGGAGCCTTCGTTGGCATCCATCTCTTTAATAATGGTGTCGTAGTCGCAGCTCTTCACAACGATCGCTACGTCTTTATGGTTCTTGGCTGCGGAACGCACCATGGTCGGGCCGCCGATATCAATGTTCTCTACCGCATCTTCCAGCGAGCAACCTTCGCGTGCCACGGTTTCGGCAAATGGGTAAAGGTTAACGACAACCATATCGATAGGGGCGATGCCGTGCTGTTCCATAATTCCGTCATCCTGACCGCGACGACCAAGAATGCCGCCGTGGACTTTCGGATGCAGGGTCTTCACGCGTCCATCCATCATTTCCGGGAAGCCGGTGTAATCGGAAACTTCGGTCACTGGCAGACCTTTCTCCGCTAACAGGCGCGCAGTGCCACCTGTAGACAGCAGCTCCACACCGCGTGCGGAAAGTGCCTGAGCGAATTCGATGATACCGGCCTTGTCAGAAACACTGAGCAGAGCGCGGCGGACTGGACGACGTTGTTGCATGGTAAATCCCCTGGATTTGACTATTACAGAGAGCGTTAGGTGAATTCTTGGCTAAAAACTCAGCTAACGCCCCTTACGGGGCATCCTTGTTGTGCGGGGGCATTGTAACGAAAACGTTTGCGCAACGCTCGCGAATTTTTAATTTTCGATTTTGACCTCTTCTTTTTCTGTTGAAAGAGGCTGATATAACGAGAGGATCGTAGAAACGATCGTGTGGTTTGTGGATAACTCTGTGCGTAAATGGGTATAAGGCGGGGTTTTGCTGTGGAATGCAGCAGTCAGTCATTTTTCTGTCATTTAAGGGTTGCGGGCCACAGGAAACTCCCTATAATGCGCCTCCATCGA